>CAZLOP010000019.1:0-13026 GCA_964561205.1 uncultured Clostridium sp.
TGTTCGCAGCGAAGATAGAGATTTCAATTATGAGCCAATTTTTGACTGCTTACATATCTTATCTATTGGTTGATGAAAATTTTTAGAAATCCCTTTATTATTTACAAATTGTTCTATGCCGGGAATAAATTCTAATACTAAATTAAATACAACAGGAAAAAGACATGCTATAATATAAGGAACAAGCAATGTTTTTCCTCTTTTCTTTATTTTGAACCACAACTTTGGGTAATTAGCATTTCCTCCATCATAAAGACCTGTGAAGAATAAGTATCCACTTATCGCATAAAATAATGGAACTGCACATCGTCCTATCATTCCACTAATAAAACTCTGCAAATTAGCGTTGAATACCATTCCTTGTATTTCATTGGGATAGTCATGAAATCCAGAGTGGATATATAATACAAGAATAATGGATATTCATGAATTTATCTGTTTATTTAAAATAGTTAATCCCGTCTGAATATATCTCGGGTATAAACCTTATCCTGTACGTCATCTAGGCAGATATCATAACGGTTGGCAATGATTGCATCAGACTGGGCTTTAAATGATGTTAGTTCATTAACCACACGGCTGCCAAAGAATGTCGAACCGTTTTCAAGTGTAGGTTCATAAATGATTACTTCTGCACCCTTTGCCTTTATACGTTTCATTACACCTTGAATTGATGATTGGCGGAAATTATCAGAATTTGATTTCATGGTAAGGCGATAAACACCAATAATACAACGTTTCTCATCCGAAGGGCTAAATTTGCCATGATTGTAATAGTCGTAATAGCCTGCCTTATTTAATACTCTGTCGGCTATGAAATCCTTACGAGTACGATTACTTTCAACAATGGCTTCTATCAGATTTTCCGGAACGTCTGCATAATTGGCAAGTAACTGCTTTGTATCTTTAGGCAAACAATAACCGCCATAACCAAATGAAGGATTGTTATAATGCTGTCCGATGCGTGGATCAAGACTTACTCCGTTGATTATAGCTTGTGTATCAAGTCCCTTCACTTCTGCATACGTATCCAATTCATTGAAATAGCTGACGCGAAGTGCAAGATATGTATTGGCAAATAGTTTAACGGCTTCTGCCTCTTTTAGCCCCATAAACAGTGTATCTATGTTTTCTTTAATGGCTCCTTCCTGAAGCAGGGCTGCGAATGTTTTTGCTGCCTGTTCTAAAGTGGAAATATCAGCTATGGCACGGATAGCTGAATTTTCTTCATCAAATTGTTTCTCTGTGATTATTTTGGGATAGCCAACGATAATGCGACTTGGGTATAAATTATCATAAAGAGCTTTGCTTTCTCGAAGGAATTCAGGCGAAAAAAGCAAATTGAACTTTTTGCCTTGTAACTGCGGCGTTTCTGTAAATATTTTGGCATATTTTACATATAGATTGCGGCAATACCCAACAGGAATAGTGCTCTTAATTACCATTATGGCATTAGGATTTACGCTTAAAACGAGGTCTATTACTTCCTCTATATGATGAGTATCAAAGAAATTTTTTGCTGGGTCATAATTAGTCGGAGCAGCAATCACAACAAAATCCGCATCTTTATATGCTTTTGCTCCATCAAGAGTGGCGGTAAGGTTTAGCTCCTTTTCTTTTAGATATTTTTCAATATACTCATCTTGTATAGGAGAAATCCTATTGTTTATTTTTTCGACTTTTTCGGCTATTATATCAACAGCATAGACTTTGTTGTGTTGAGCTAAAAGAGTGGCTATACTTAATCCGACATAACCAGTTCCGGCTACTGCTATTTTCATATCCATATTATATTAATTATTTAAAGAATACTTAAAGCATTTGCTACCATGTTTTGAGGAGTTAATAATTGTGCTACCTTTTTTTTAGCATTCGCTCCTAATTGTTTTATCTCGTCATTCGTCAATTGCGATATTCGTGTTATGCAATCGTCAATATTCGTAAATATTAATCCGTTTGTATTATTCTCAATATAAGAATATTCCACACATTGCTTAGTTTCCTCTGAGCGTATAAATGTGCAAATGGGTTTACCGTATGCCATAGCCTCTACAATAGACAGACCTACCCATCCTGGTTGAAAATATAAATCTGCAATGTAAAATAATTCGCGTTTGATATTGGTGTCGTATATGGCAACAAAATCATACACATTGTTATACAGGGAAAAATCTGGTTTGTTTTTTCCTGCGCCTATTATAATGAAACCATATTTTTCTGTATTTAGTTGTTTAATGGTTTCTATTAATAAATCTGTCCGGCGATAATTGTTTTCAAAACGTGCACAAAAAATCAGTATATTTTCTTGTGTGATATTATATTTACATTTTAATTCATTTTTTGAATTTACAGGCTTGTACTCTACCATTTCTGTTACACCTGTTAATGTATTATTTAAGGCTACAATAGGTTTGTTTGGGAAAATCTTTTTCCATTGATTAGCATCTTTTTCTGTATAAATCCAAACGCCATCAGCAAGACGGATCTGCAATTTCAACTTCCAGTCTGGTTGTTTTTCTTCCTGTAAATATCTTTTTACACTGATGCCCTGTCCCCATAATATGATTTGGCGGCGATGAATGAATTTAGTCAGTAGCAATAGCCACGTTGTCAGATGTGCAAAATGTAGCATCAATACCAAAGTGTCATATTTCCATAGGATAGGAAATGGATTATATATGAGTATTCCTTTTATTTTCTTGTTTGCAATATATATCAGATTTTCAAAATCAACCTTAAAGCCGGATTGTTTGGTAGAAGATAATGGATTGAATATAAAAATATCCAATTTCTTCATGTTATTAGCCAATTTTTGGAAAAATTCAGTCCTATAATGAGGTACTTCTGGTTGTAAAATTGCCATTTTTACAGGCTTTCTTATCTTTTGCATATATAAATTTGTCTAGTTCCTTCATGTATACTGTCAAAAGCCACCATTTTTCCATTGGCATCCCAACGAGGATGTAGATCGCAGTGTAATCCTGAGCGTGTGAAACTGAATAAAGATGGTGAAAAAAGTTTCATTATTTCTAAATCTACACCTTGAGAAAATTGTATAAAATTGTCTGTGACGGGTTGCTCATCAGACATTCTAAATGTTCCTAGATTTGTGCGTTCATTTTTTTCAAAATCATAAAAGAACAATGTACGACAGTGTGTTAACTTATCCGGATAATTATCGCAAATAGCAATATTCCGGTCTGTCGGACAACACATGGGATGACCATCCTCTGTAATAATTCCAAGGGCAAAAGGTTTGATATCTTTAATATCCTTATCCATGCACATTAAAAAACTCATAGACATACCTTTTGAACGTTTTAATACCTTTCTTGCCAAGCTCTTAGCTACTCCCATAAATGGTTTTATGAGCGGATTTGAAAATAAAGGATTACTGCGCATAGCATCTATATTTCCTCCTGCACGTCCCCAAATAAAGATTGAATTGTCATTTCTCCAATCGAAATGACTTAGGAAACCTACAGCTAAACATCTTAAATCTTTACCATCTACGCCTATTGTCATAAGTCTTGTACGTAAACCTCCATCAGAAAGAAAAAATCTATGCAGAAAAGCAATGCGTTTTCCGTTTGGACTCAAAACTAGATGAGTAACATAATGATGAAATCCATTATGTGTAGATGTGGTGGCATCACATTCACTTATATCTTGAATGCTAACCAATAGCTTTGTTGTATTATTTTCAATGTCTGTCACATATATGCCATCCTTTTCAGGTGTTTCTTTATTGCAATATGGATCATCAATGCCTATATATCCATAACCACCCAATCTGTGAAGACGAGCATAATTTATGCCAAAACATTTCTTTTTGTCTGCGCTTAAAATATGGCAGGTGGAATCTATCGTTTTTACTTTTTTTCCACTTTCCACATTGTAGATGTCTGCTCCCCAATGATCGCCAACTCTATTGTTGACAATAAAATGTGTATTGTCTATCCATTGCTGGCGTGCTCCTTGAGGATAATTCATCGCACATGTTTCACCAAGTTTGACAAATTCTTGTTTCTCCCATAATACATATCCCACACCAAACTGTTCACCGGGTAATGGAGGCCTATTAATAACATCTGCTTCTAAAGAAAGTAATTTTTCACCAGTTTGGTTAAATGCAACCAAATCATGGAATCCAAAGAGGTGATGTTTGGGACCATTGGTAGCTCTAATTATTTGTTTCATAATAAAACTATTTCCATGTTAACTTTATCCAATTGTCTAATTCTTGTGCTCGAACATTCCAAGAGTGTTTTTCTGCATGTGCATCAGCTGTATATTTATTGTTTTCTATGATCTTCTTCATTTGTGTAGCCATATCTTTTGCATTACCTGAAGCATAATAAAATCCTTTGTCCTGAAGTATTTCATATGGTTCACCTATCTTACATGTGATAATTGGTTTTTTATAAGGTAGATACAAATACATTTTGCTTGGGCAACGTGCCCAATCCTGAGTTGTATCATTCATTGGAGATATGAATGCAGATGCAACGCTAAAGTATTGAGAAATATCCTCTTCGTCTACAAAACCAGGCATTTCTATTATATCACTTAAATAATTTTCAGATACATATGTTTTTGCATCTTCATAATGACGACCTTTGCCCAATATCAGTACATTAAAAGGACGGGTTTGATCTTTGAGTTGCTTAACTGCGTCAATAATAGTAAAGACCCCATAATTTCTAGTAACAGTTCCTAAAAATACTAATGTCGGTTGGGACAAATATTTTTTAAACTTATCTTTAATGTTTTCTTTTTCTATTACTTTAACTACATTGGTGTTAAAGGCATAAGGATAATAAAGCATAGGCATTTTTCCCTTAAATACTTTTTTAGATCGTCTTCTGTAAATATTTTGAAGATATCTACTAGCATTTAGCAATCCATCACTATATATAATGGAATAATACTCATAAATATAGCAAAAAAGTTTGCGTAATCCTTTCATGTCCGGTATGCCCGATTGGAGTTCGGAATGTTCAACTATTTTCTTACATTTATGCTTTATTCCAACAATATTGCGTGTAACAAATGCACATATATACAAAAAGTCTGGATTAATCTCTTTTATTAAGTCGTTTTTTTTCTTACGTTCTTGTGTCATCGAACATTTATTAAAAAAATAGAGATTAATGCGAGAGTCACATTCCATCATTGTTCTATGTTTGTTTTCTTCGCAATTTTCCATAATAATGGAAACTTCCCATCCTAAATCAGCCAAGGGATTTGCTAGTCCCAGTGCTCTTTTTGCTGTTGCAATATTCTTTATATCACCGGTTGTGATGAAACAAATTTTCATAATAATATTATTTAAATTAAGACATTTTATAGCTGTAATATCAAAATTTCGTCTTAAACAATACATTTGTCATTTTATGGAAACTGTATGCTATTAATAAACTTATAATAACTATAGCTATGCCTTGAATAAATGAATCTTTAATTATAAGCATTCGTATTTGCATATGTACAAGATACAATTCAAGACTGCATAATCCACATATAGACAATAATGAACTATTTTTTATTATAGCTGGTGATTGTAATAAAGCTATAGAAAAAGCTATGCCCAACGGTAGTTTTATGCCAAGTTCGACAATAGAATATATGTATGTTCCCATATACTCTCTTACTAGTGGTATTTGTTTAATAAGTAAACAAGAAATACCAAAAACGCCTGATAAACACATAATTATTAACCACCTCTTTCTATTCCATTTCAAGATTATGTTGTAATATTCAGAACTTAAAACACCAATTAGGAAACTTAATGATTGCTCAGAACGTGTACTACTCATGAAAAGGAATGTATATATTGCAAAACATGTCAATATAATAAATTGATATCTACCAAAGAAACGCTTAGCTATCCAAAATACGATATAGCATCTTATTAAGTAGTCTATGTACCAATATTCTGATTTATAACAAAGAATATCAAGTAAAAAATCCCATAAGTTCACATTGTTATAGACCATCACACAAAGAATTCTAAACAATGCGTATGGGCAAATTACCCTTATAATTTTCTTTTTCCAAAAAGACTTTATACCATTTTTTTTATATGATTGATTAAGTCCAAAACCTGAAAAAAATAAAAATAGAGCTACTCCTATTCCTCCAAATGGTGTGAATATATTTGTCCAGTTACCACAAATATGTTGGGTTAGTATCATAATCATTGCTAACCCTTTTATAATTTGTGTGTTATCTCTTGATAATATTTCAGTAGGAAAAGAGGTAGTTGTGATTGTTTGTTTAGGATATATACCAGATAATACTACAACAAGTATAATAACTAATAGAAATAATAGAGCATTTACCATTATAAGTTACTGTTTTTTTATATTGTATCTTTTTTTTATTCTTAATGCACTTCTTGATGAAATTATTAGAAATGCCATATATGCAGGAAGGTATTTGAAGTGAGGTATAGGGGAGAATAGCAAATGCCATGTTATGTTCATTAGGCAAAAAATTCTATATAACTGATACCTATCATTGCATATCAATGAATAAAAAGTATATTTTGCTGATTTATACCATAAAAGGAAAACACATATCAATGCTCCAACACCAAATGCACACGCAAAGTAGAACAATATACTATGACCAGGTATGCGTTTATAATGGTTGATAATTTTCTCATAATGTTTATCATCCCCCCCGCTCATGTTGAATAACATTTTGGCATATTTATGCCCAACATCTGTTGCCCAATATCCCCATCCAACCAACGGACTATCCATAAAAGCATAAAATGGAATTAAAGAATCAGTTCTTCCCATTTTTAGTATCTCTATTGGATTATAAGGATTTGAACTTTTTAGTAATTGTTCCGTATTTCCTGCTTTTATATTTCCTGTCATTACCATTGGCACATAGACACATTCATAAAGTAGCAAAGTGCATGTGAAGATAGTCAGTAGTCTTTTCTTTAGTTGAGGAATTCGGATTTTATTATTTGATACATATATGTAAATGCCACCTACTATAAATAGTGTCAGCCCTCCACTTCTAGCTCCCATCACTATAAACAATGCTCCTAAATAAGTCATTGTTAATGCTATCGTTTTATGCCAATACTGTTTTTTGATGAATAATGTCAGTAGCATTAAAACGTTTGTAATAGCTGGAACCACAAAAAACTTGAAATATGTTACATTTTCTTCTGAATATCCACTATCCAGATTTTGTTGAAATTCGGATGGAAATAAATATGGAGATAGTATAAGACCTAAAACATACCATTGTATTGTTTTGATGTCTTTTGAATAAATGGTATAGAAAAAGAAAAAATGTACTATACCTGTGATTGTCACAGCAATGCCTTTAACCTTATCTAATATCATGTTACGATCATGGAACAACTCTGTGATAAATTGAACCAATAATAAACATAAGAATAATTTTAGTGCCCATTTTACAATTTTGTCATTTTGGTCTATTTGAGATAACCAAAAAGGCATTGTCAGTACAATCAATATAAACGAACCTGTAACTTCTCCCACAAAAGGTACAATAAGGTTATTGGCAAGACCTAATATGAGAGCAAATATAGGAGAAAATATATATTTATTCATATCATTTTATTATATATGTCAGCAACATTTGCTGCATATTTTTCCCATGTGTAGTTATTTTGAATCAGTTTTGAAGCGGCTATACCGAGTTGTGTGCGCATAATTTGATTATTGCGTAATTTTAAAATAGCATCAACTATATCATCAACACGTTTAGATTCAATCACAAATCCATTTTTTTCATTTGTAATAGGTAATCCACTTTCTACAGTAGCAATAACAGGTAGCCCTGCAGCCATTGCTTCCATACCACTACTTGCACAACCTTCACATAATGATGGGAACAGATATATATCAGCTTCGGATAAATATTGTTTAAGATTGTCCTGAGGTACCATGCCAATGAGTTTAAGATGTTTGATAGGATATTGCTTTAATAATGTTTGAGCTTCAGCATTACTGCCTACAACAATATATTCATAATCAACTTTTAATTCATCTAATTTTTGCATGGCACGTAGCGAGTATTCCGCACCTTTACGGAAACCGAAACCACCGGTGAAAAGAATTTTTAAAGGTCCGGTTAGCTCGTATGATTTCTTTAAGCCAAAAAAATCTGAACGAACACCTAAATACACTACATCTATTTTATTTGCATCAAAACCATATTCAATAAAAGTGTTTTTTACAAAATCAGAATTAACAAGTAGACGATCACCTTCTTCGCAATCGTACATGATTTCCTTCCATAATGGATTAGAGATTCCCAAATTAAATGGTGTGTTGTTTTTTTCAAATTCATTTCTCAAATGTTTTTCCATATATGCTGGATGCGCAATACTATGATCTACTAAAACTTTAATCCCTTTATTTTGGGCGTAAATAATTGCACCACCGCGACCAGATCCACTACGCACATGTAATATATCTCCTTTGATTGTGTATTTCTTTGAGAATTTTCCAAATAGCTCATGTGATTTAACATTTAGTGTAATGGCCCTTTCTCCGTTTAGCTTTCTCGCCACAACATTTAAAAATTCAGGAAGAAAACAACCGTGATTTTTTCCGTTCAAGCATGATGGAGTACGTTTCTTGAATGTATGCTCCAAATCATATTTGGCGATTTTACTTGCCAATTTTAATCCCCAACTATTCCACCATGTAGGTATCCATCCTTGGACTACAGTCACATCTACTATTTGTGACAGGTATTCTGCACTTTTTATTAGATGAAGAGGACCAAGAGTTGATATTGTAACTTTTACTTTTTGCATAATATTATCAATTTATAAATTAATTGCACTAATATTTATTCGCCAAATAATAGTAAGCTCAAAGTTTTGTTCTTTTTTAGAAATTTATAAATAATGACTGACAGAAAGATATCTATTGCAGTAAAGCATATTAGTATTATTAGATTATTTGTGTTAATATGTAATATTTTATTTATTATTAGGAACTTCTGGTGCAAAACGTAAATTGGTAATGTAATTAAGCCTATTTTTGCAATTAAGATAGTGATATTTTTAATCTTTTGTAAATAGCTTGCTAGCCATATAACACAGATACTTCCACTTAATCCTGCTATAAAGCGTATAAAAGCAGACAAATGATAGTCTATTGTAAAAATATTATCGGACATTCGATACATTGAATGTTCAAATGTATAGACCTTCATTGTAACTATGAATATCAATAAAAATAAAATTCCTATTTTATAAGAACATTTACTCCAATCGTATTTTCTTAGGGCTATTGCAATAATAAAAAAAGGCGTAAGATATTTTAATTCACGCATCATCCATAATTGAGGGGCAATATAAATTATCAAATAAATGACACTCCAAGCAATATATTTATATTGGGCATAAAATCGTTCTATCATTGCTCCTATTATCTGTAAAATAAATAGTAGAGTAAGATACCATGCTCCTGTTAATGTTAAATTAATAAAGTATTTAAAATCAATATACTGTGAACTAAATAATTTACTACCCCCAATTATAAAACAGGAAAATAGCCCCCACATCAGACTGGGCAAGTATAGATGTATAAAGCGTTTTTTTATAAAGTGGTTATAATCTGTTTTTTTTACGCTCGGATAGAAAAAGTATCCACTTATAAGCATAAATAATGGCATATGAAATGCATATATGGTTTTCCCAATAATCGAAGATTCCCAATTAGAGTTGAATGTTTGCAAAACATGTCCATATGCAACTAAAATTATTGCTATTCCTTTAAGAATATCAAAATATATGTTTCTAGATTTACTGTTAGTAACTTGCATGTTCAATGGTATATCTTCCATTAATTTTATAGCACACTTTAGTTATGTTGCTTTTTTTTTAACAGAATATGATAATCATTCCGAGGTCTAAATAAATAGTCTATTCTTATTTCTAACAATTTGCAATAATTAGAAAGTATATATGTCATTACTGTTTATTTCATTTTATTCTTCAAGAATGTACTTATCATATTTTTTTCTTGTTTACTTAATCCGATTACTATAATGATTAAACTTAATGAAATGCTGTTTAAACAGAGAATCGAGATTAACCCCCAAATAGTCTGTGGAATAAACAATGTAATTATTTTGCATATAAACAATGCTGCTACTGCTACGCAGAAGCAAGGTTTGATTACTTTTTTAAGCAATTCATTTATTTTTATGATTGAAACTTTTGATGCTATCCATACTCGTATTGTGCAAACAAATATTTCATATAATACCATTGCTATTATCAGGTCATTAGGATTATTGGTTATTATGCCGGTATAGTAGCTGATAGGCAAAACTAATAAATATATAGCTTCGGGCCATATCATAAATTTAGTAATATTACCGGTTGCATATACTGCTGTTCGTATTGTTTCAAAAGAAGCATAGGTAAGACTCAGAAATATGGTGCATTGTGCATAAGTCACTGCATATGGTGGCACATTACCTAGCCAGAGTTGCATGATATATTCCGTTTGAAAAAGAAATGGTATCATTATAAAAAAAATAAGAAAGACTTGAAATTTACTTCCTGCATAGACAAGCTTTTTATGTATATCCAGCTCACCATTGGCATATGTTTGTGTTATTTGTGGAGCAATGGCACGTTGCAAATTTTGAGCAAATGACAAAACTGAGTTTTTCAACTGCATTGAAATTGTATATACAGCATTAATAGCCACCCCGAATGTAAGATTGATAACAAGGATAAACCCTTGTGACGAAAGAACCTGCAAAGCACCGGAAGCAGAGGATATACCGGCAAATTTGCCAATTTGCATTATTTGGTTTTTGTCTATAATCATATGGTAATGGACTTCCGGAAATTTGCGATGGCAATATATTTGATAAGCTATTCTTATTAATATGCTTATTGTTGCCATCAATATAGCATAGATCAATAAACGGCCGGTAGGAAAATAGCTAAGGCAATAGGCTGAAGCACATGTTAAGATTACTTGAAGAATACTGATAGCTGCAAAAGCATTCATTTTTTCATGTGCTACGATTAGTGAATTATAAGGAATACTTATAAGATTGACTATACAAGTGAGTACTGATATTTGAAACACCCATTGGGCTGCATCCATACTTTCCGCTGGTATGTTTATTTTGGTATGTAGAAACCATAGACCTCCGGCTTCAAGTAGTATAAATATGATTCCGGACAATAAGAATATAACATTTAAGCAAGAACAAAATACTTTATTTGGATCACCGTTATCACGTCCTATTTCATAGGTCAGAAAACGTTGTACGGCATTGCCCATTCCACTACTGAAAACAGCGAACATACTGACAATACTACCAACAACACCATAGATTCCCATATCCTCTACACCAAGATTGGCAAGTGTTAAACGTGTGGTATACAAATTTAACCACATCGTAAACAGCATACGTACATAAAGTAACATGGTGTTTTTAGCTAAGCGATTTTTGTTAAAATTGTCAGACATTGATGGATGGAATGTTTATTTTAAAAGTTTTTCTTCTATTTGTTTAATAGATATCTTTCTGATTTCAATAAAAAATGTTATTTTTAATGAGCTAATAGTCAACAATATGAATTTAGAAAATTTCTTCCAATTAAATTTCTCTTACAGGATGGGTCAGGTTTCATTTACCAACGAATGAATCTTGTTTAATATTAACTATTTCTTTATGGAATTCTATATTCCGACCCAAGATAGGATATGAACCTTACCTCTTTTTCACACGGTCACAGATCGAGCGACTGCTTTTTTATAAATTAGTAGATGGTAGAGAAAATCTTATTTAACGGTGAATTTCTAAATGCGTTTGCTTCCTCTCGATAACTTTGTTACGAAGTTTATGTTATAGAAAAAAGTTTCGGGAAAGAATAGCCTGTATCACACCTCAAGCGTGTCTGTTGCCTTTGAAGGCACTTTTGGAAAACAGTTCATTCAAAATGACGGTAACATCCGTTTCAAGCAAAGAATAATCCTGTGAATTTTCTTTTCTGTCATATCAGTTGTATTCCGTTTTTCAAGGCTTCCTGTACTACCGGTGAATCCTCATGGTCACCGATGACGTCAATCTTTTGGTCACCCAAATGCAGTTTCAAGCGTGCGGTCATGCGGATGCGTGCCAATACCCCCTTCTTTTCTCCCGTGCTGCGGACTAATAAATCAATATCTCCTCCGCGTTTTTCGTCATTCAGACGGGAACCGAAGAGATATACCTGCACTGTTTCACCATACATATCTTTGGCTATTTGGATGATGGTCTGTATTTCTTTAGATTGCAAACGCATGCCTTTATTCTCCTTTCTTACCGCAAAGCTACAAATTCCCCTCCACATTTCCTAGCGTCCGCCATCCTTATTTCATCTTCTCCACAAACCCTACCGGCATATCAACCCCAGCACATCCCAGCAAATCCAGTCTTACCACCACTTTCGCTTTTCCATCCACTTCCACCAGTTCTCCTTCCAGACCCTTTAGCGGACCTTTGACCACCCGTATCAATTCTCCCGGAGCCAATGGCTCGGTACACATCTCCACCGCCTCGTCCGAATAATCCAGCATAAATTTGAACCGTTCCATCTGTTCGTCCGGAATCACCGCCGGAGTATGTTCGCCATGCAGCACCATATACCGGCTGATGGCCGACAACGTGAGCACCTGTGAACGTTCCGCCGCATCTACATGGACAAAAATCATCATGGGGATAACCACCCGTTTTATTTTCTTTTTCCGGTAAGTCCATTGGCGGATTTCTTCTTGTACAGGCAGGAAGTTCTCTATGTTCATTGCGGTCAGCCGTTCGGCCGTCTTCTTTTCGTGGTGAAGGCGGACATACGCCACTAGCCATTTTTTCATATTCGGAGGAAGGAAAAGTAATGTTAGATGTTCTAAAAAATGAAAGAAATGATGCCACTTGAGCACGCTACGCTGTTACCTGTGTCATTCCCAGGTAAGCTTGTCGTTAAATTCTGATGCAAATATAGACATT
>CAZLOP010000020.1:0-12986 GCA_964561205.1 uncultured Clostridium sp.
TATATAAGAACCCAATGGATTTATCCGTTGGAGTGTCAGAAAGTGAGGAAATAGAATGATGGAAACACAAGAAAAAATAGTAACTGACAAAGCACTCTCTTCTATTTTGTCAGGAACGTATAAGATTATTAATGATAAATTAAATGAGAAAACTAGTTTTTGTATAGACAAAGATACTAAACATTGGTGGATTGGATATGAAACAGGTATTTTATCAGAAGACACCATACCTACAATTGACGATGAAACAAATTGTTGGGTAGTAGGTCTTACTACTACTAACATCAAAGACAATGATTATAGTTATTGCACTGAATGTATTAATGATTCTTGGTTTATTGGTAAAGATACAGGTGTTGTTGCTGAAGGAAAATCTATTACGTCAATAACTAAAGATGAAAATGATAACTTAATTGTTGAGTTTTCTGATGGGAGTTCTGCTAATATCGGTAAATTAGATATAAATATTTCAGCAGATTTTCTCACTGAGAATGGTTTTGGTAAAATTCGTTTTTATAATGGAAAATTCCAATATAATAATGAAGGTACTTGGACTGATATTGTTGTTGATGCTAACAACACAATTTGGACTTTAACTCCACAATGTATGAGAGGTTTTTCTGCTGAATACAACAGTGAACTTGGGTATAATACTCTTACGATAAAAGAACCAAGTGACACAGTGGTTGATGGACAGACAGTTTGCTTTGTTGATAAAGTAATAATTCGTAGACAAAAAGACGTTGCTCCTACTTCTATTGATGATGGAGAAGAAGTTATGACTATTGAGCGTAAGGATTTTGGAAATTACGCAAAAACACCTTTTGTAGATACGGAATGTAATGCACAAGAAGGTGACACTTGGTATTATAGAGCTTTTCCTGTTAGTACATTAGGAGTAATAAATGAACTTGAAGAAAATAATATATCAGATACAAGGTTTGTTATATATGGGATTAGAATAGATCAAAATGAAAGTGATCCTGATAACATGATAACATATATAGAAAAAAATAAAAATTATAAATCTGCTTATATGAATTTTGAAACGGATACATTTGATTATGGTGATTGGGGTGATATTTGGTTTATTAAGGATTTGAAACCTTGTATGCTCAAATATGACGGAACTGTTGATTATGAACTAGATAAAAATGATTACTCTCAACGTAAAGATGGTGGAACTACTGATATTTCTAATGGAAGTTATGAAGGTAATGCAATGATTGGAATACCTAAAATATATTGGAAAATTGAAGATATTGGTGACAACATAACAAACGTATATTTTTCTCAAACAAAAGTAGATAACGATTATCATTGCTGGTCGCATTTGGATGCCAATGGTAATGAGATTGATTATTGTTATATAGGTATTTATGGAATGACTGTTTATAACGGTATTGGAAGAAGTCTTAGTTATCATTCTACTAATTCTCTTACTTATAGAGACGCGAAAACTTACACAAATGCAATTAACTTGACAGATGATGTTATTTGGAGCATACCTTGTTATTCAGATGTTAATCTATTGTTTTTACTTTTTATGTTATTAACTAAACATACTGATTTTTCTACTAAGATTGGACATGGTATAGCATATAGAGGTAGTGGTGGAAATGGAGGTTTAAATGATAAAGGGCTTTTTTATGGAAAAAACAAAGATAGAAATCTTAATAAGTTCTTAGGGATAGAAAATCTTACATGTTTCGGAAATTGCATAATTGACGGGTTACTTTATGACAATGGAAAATTCCTATATAAATATACTTATAGTAATAAAGATAATACTGATGTAAATGGTTATAATGAAGATGGGGAAGGATATTATTCAATATCTTCATCAATTACATATAGCACTCAATGTTTTAAAAAGGTAATATTTAAAGATAGCTATATTCTTCCTGGTGTTGGAGGGGGAAGTAATACAACTTATTGGGGAAATTCATATCTTGGATTAAATGGTGGTAAGCAAATTGGATTTGGTGGAAATTATGTCACTGCTACTGGAAACATAAACCTTTTATACTTTAATACTGTTATTAGTCCTACATCAAATTATACTGAAATGACTACTAGACTTGCTTGTCGTCCTCTTGCGCCAATTAGAGAATCTTAAATTTTTTATAAATAAGGCGAGAACACTCGCCACTTTAGTGGTGAGATGAATTAAAAAAGGTGATTTTATGGATTTGAAATTTTATAGTTCAGCTTCCACAGTTGAACCTGAACTTATAGACGATTCTTCGTCTAAAAAAGTAACTTATATTAGACGTAATATTGTTTCGGAAGAACAAGAAGATAGTAATATTCTTTATACTTATGAAGAATGTAAGTTATCTAAAAAAGATTATGAAACATACATTAACGAAGAACTTTTAAAAAATTCTGCTGAAAGTTCTGAAAAAGTAGCTTCTTTAGAAGATGAAATAACTCAATTGCAAATAGCTTTATGTGAAGTTTATGAGCTTGTTGCAACAGCAGCAAAACTACAAATTTAGAAAGGTGGTGAGAATATGGCAAGTATATATGTTGCTTTAATCGTTAAAGGTATTAAAAAATACTCTGATGTTCCTTCTGGAATTAAACCTCAAGTTAGACAGATGCTTATAGATCTTGAACTTGAACATTTAATTAACGAATAATGGAGCAGGTGCGTATGTCCATAAATACAAGAGACATACGCACTCTTTTGAGGTGATTTTCTAATGATAGATATACAAGATGAAATTATAAAAGCTATTAATTTAATAGTTGATAATGAAGTTAAAAAATTAAAAAACAATGACATAGAAACAAAAATTCTAGCTACTAATTCAGATTCAACATATAAGGTTAGGATTAGTAATGTAGAATATAACATAAAGAATGGAACAAACATCAATTTTAAAGTTGGTGATAAGGTTTTAGTTCATTTAATCAATGGTAATTTCAATAATAAAGTTATCATTGCTAAATTATAAAGTAAAGAAAGATGGTGATTTTGTGGCTAGTTATGTGTATAGAAAAGACTCTTTAGTTCCTATAACAGTAAGTCTTGAAGAACTTAGTAAATTAATAGATATCAAAGTCCCTGTTAAATTAATACCAGAAGAAAAATCAAGTTATGAAGATGCTGTTGAAAAGACTCATATTCATAACAATAAAGATATTATAGATAAAATCAGCTATGATGAAGAATCCCAAAAAGTTTTATATGATAATGTAGAAATAACTAAAGATATGTTGACAAAACCTCAAATAGAAAAACTCATCTTTGATCATAATAATGGTTTTGGTACGATTACATATGAAGATAAAGAAAAATATGATAATACTGTCGAGTTATCTCATTCTCATAACAATCAAAGCATTTTGGATGGATTTTCTTATGACGCTACTACTTCTCGTTTAATGTATGAAAACATACCACTCGAAGGCGCTGGTTTAAATCAATCAGAAGTTAGCAATCTTATTGATGAAAAAGTACCAATTAAAGTAACAGAATACGAAAAAGAACAATATGATGAATGTTTATCAAAAGCTCATCAACATACTAATTCTTTAGTTTTAAATTCCTTATCTGATAACAATGGTAGTTTATATTACAATGGGATTTCTGTAAATAAAGGTTTGTCAGAAGATGAAATCATAATTCTTATAGATGATAAAGTTCCAGCTAAGATAACATTATTAGAAAAAGGAAGTTATGATAATGCTGTTATGAAAGCACATGAACATACTAATAATGATGTTTTGGAAATGTTTACTTATGAAGATGGTGTATTAAAATTCAATGGTAAAACTATAAAATTTGAAGAATAGGTGAGGTGATATTGTGGCGAAACCAATATTAACAAAAGTTCCAGCTTTTGATCCAAAACAAGAATATACTTTTAGTTTTACTTGGTCTGGAAATCAAGCATATAAAAATACATTAAAAATAACAGATACAGAAACAAATAATGTAGTTTATGAACAAACAATTGTAAGTAGGCGTTTGGAACATACGATTAGTCGTAGAACTTTAACAGTTGGTAAAACCTATGCTGTTCAAGTTAAAGTCACAGATGGTAATAATAATACTTCTCCATATTCGGACAAAATGGTGTTTAATACATATGATACACCTACTTTCATGTTAAATGTTATAGATGGTCAAAGAGTATCAACTTCTTCTGTTGAACTAATAATAACATATATACAAGCACAAGGAGAACTATTAAAAGAGTTTAAGTTTTATTTGTATAATGGTTCAGGTGAATTAGTTGACGAATCGGATTATATGTATGACACAAGTGAAAAACATACATTTAAAGCATTGGAAAACAATAATGTATACTATGTACAGGCTTATGGTATTACTGTTCATGGAATGGTAATTGAAACTGCCAAAATAAAACTTAACATTGAATATTTAACCCCTGATACATATAGTGTTTTTTATATAGAATGTATGCACAGACAAGGCTATATGAGATATAACACAAATTTTGTAATTGTAGACTATAATGGAGATGAAAGTTTTGAATATGTAGATGGTGGAAAGATTAATCTTATAGATAAAGTACTATATTATGATTCAGGATTTACTATCGAAAAGGATTTTACAGAGATGATAGTTGGTGAACACTTATGGAACAATAAAGTTATAGCCACAATGAAGAGCAAAACTCAAGAATTAACAATAAGAAGTATTATCTTTAAAGATAGATTACGATTTGAATTAAATGTGAACAATGGTTTAACTAGTTATATCTTATATAGTAAAGCGTTGCGTTTTACAAACGAAGATAATTTACTAATAGTTCTTAGAAGGATTAATAACTTTTATCAATTCTTCATTTATATCAATGATAAAGATTTGGCTAGTGAACGTAATGAAAAATATGCATGGAATTATATTAGTGAGGATATGTAAAAGAAATGGGGTGATTTGATGCTGACATTAGGTATTAACTTTTTTTGTGGTAAAGAAGCAGTTCCAGCTAATCCAACAGCTCTTGAAAATGCAACATATGTATCTTTATCTAATGGTATATATGATGATTTCCTCATAACAAGAGATGTGACATCCCCAACAAACATAGTACCTAATCATTTCGATTATGATACTTATTTATGGGCATCTTTCAATGGTAATACTATTGCCGGTAATTTTCAATATTCAACAGATACAGTATCTCATATATTATTGAAAAGACGTATGTATGGGGATACTAAATGGATGACAATTCGAGCATTTGATATTAATAATGTGAGTGACTTAGATGTTAGAGGTATTGACTATTATGCTCCATATGGCGATGTTCAATATGCAATTGTACCTAGTTATTATGGTATCGAAGGTAATTATAATATTGTTACAACTAAATCTACATTTGATGGATTTTTCATAGCTGAAAAAGACCAAACTTGGGGAACTATAATCTCCGATTGTTATTGTAATAGCACGAGAAACATAGAGGTTGGAATACAGACTCTTTCAAACAACAAGTACCCTACTACTGTGACTAATTCAATATCAAATTATGATAGTGGAACTTGTTCGGGTGAGTTCTATAAATATTTTGAAGATGAATGTACATTTGAAGTTGGTGAAGGATATGATACTCATAACACTAGATACAGAAAAGAATTTATGAATTATTTAACAAACAAACATCCAAAAATACTAAAAGTATGCGATGGACGTATTTGGTTAATAGCTGTCAGTGGTTCACCTACTGATTCTGCTGTTGATTTATATAATTTAAGGGAAATTAGTTTTGAATGGACAGAAACAGCAAATTATCTATCTGAAAAAGATATGTATTATTCCAATTTATCAGATGTTGACAATAGGTGGTGGATTGAATGACGGAAATAACACAAAAAGATTTGAATTTAATGTTCCAACCACATATTAAATATTCTATAAAGATAGAAATACTCAATGAAAATCAAACTGTTGTAGATGTTATTGAAGGTATCCCATCTAATAGTGGTACTTGTACGATAGATGCTTCCAGTGACATAAGAAGAACTATGGAATTTACAATAATTCCTACGTATACTACTGACATAAGTATCACAGAGGATAGTTTGATTTGGCTTAATAAAGAAGCTCGATTGTATATAGGAATAAGAGATTGTAGAACAGATGAAGATGTGTGGTATTCACAAGGACATTATGTATTCATGAATACTAGTGGCACTTATGATTCAATTACAAATCAATTAACAGTGACTTGTAATGATCTAATTAGCAAATTAGATGGTACTAAGAATGGACAAACAGGTTATCTAAAAACAATCTTTCCTGCATATGAGGAAAATTCAAATGGTACAGTGGTTAAATATAATGTAATACGAGATCAAGTAGTAACTATACTGAAACAAATGTGCAATATTAATGACTTCATTGTTGAAGATATTGGAGAATACAAAGGTATTGATAAGTATAACAATGATTATATTAATTATAGAAAAACTAATCCACAATGGAATTGTTTACCATATGATTTAGAATTTAATACGGGTGCTACTCTTTTATCGATGCTTACAGCATTTAGAGATTTGTATCCTAATTATGAGTTCTTTTTTGATACTGATAGAGTGTTTCATTTCCAAATGATACCAAGTGGATACGAAGATAATATCTCTCTGACTAATGATTTCTTACAAAGAGTATTAATTTCAGAAACTTCACAATTAGATATGTCTGTTGCAAGAAATGTAGTTGAAGTTTGGGGTAATATCATCGAAGAAAATTATTATACAGAAACTTGTAGTATGAATGGTAGAACGTATAATGCTACTTTTACTTCTGATAACGCTTTTCCATCTTCTTATGCTTCTAGTGATATCATCGCTATTAAAATTCCTAGAACGAATCTTAGTGGGCAATCTCTCAATATAAATGATATCGTCTCATTGCAAATATATGATTAAAACTCAGATGAGTTAATAGGTGCAAATATACTAAAAGCGAATGAAACGTATTGTTTTAAGTATAAGAAGAAATATATTAATAACTCTGTAACAGAAAGATTCTATTTGTTAGGTCAATGGCAACCTCACGCTTTAAGTGTTTTGCTTAATAAAAGTACACATGATGAAACATACACTTTTTCTGATGGTACAAGTGTTGAATTGTACTCAGATGATTATTTCAAAACAAAATACAATTGTAATACTATCTCAAAACAAATCATTCCAGATAATTCATTTTCTATTGAAAAGATAGGTGAATGTCTATTTTTGTATGGTGATGGAGAGAATGAATCTATTACTAGTGATAGTTTAGCTTTAGCGCAAGCTGAATATACATTATGGCAAAAAGCAAGACTCACAGATAGTATAACAATTACTACTCTTCTACTACCATTTTTAGATGTTAATCAAAAAGTCACATATAAGAGAAGTGATTCTGATATTGAAGAAGAGTATATTATACAACGAGTAACTAATGATTTCTCATCATTACCATATAAAAGCACAATAGAGATGAGTAAGTTCTACCCATTGTATAATCATTAAAACGAAAGGATATTATTATATGAGTGATAACAATAACGAAAATATAGAACTTCAAGAAGTTTCTCCGAGTGTTATGGGTGAAGGCACTCCGACTGGTGGTATATATGAATTAGATACAAATTCTACAAACTACGAACCTGTCACCGATTGGGATTTGTATTTTACTTTCTTCCACGGTGCTAAGTTTCCTTTGTCTATAATGGAGAATGTTAATTATAAAGACGTAAATGATGATATTGCAGCATTGTTAAATCGAATTGATGAATTACGAGATGCTGAGGATTATCTTTCAGCAGCTACGTTAATCAATACTAACAGAGATATTTTAAAACCTTATGTGATAGACAGTAATGTTGTTAATAGATTATTCGAAGAACAACGTAATACTGAAATATGGGCATCGCAAGAGGGGCAAAATATCTACTTCATACTACCATTTAAAAAGAACATAAATGATGTATATATTAAAGAGAGTACATTTTCTCCTACTGCTATCCCACCATTTAATCTTATAAACTATACATATTCTTATAATGGTTCTCGTATTACAGCAACTTGGTTACATGATGGATATATTGAAGAATATGGAACAAATAAGTGGAAAAAAGATTATGTTTGTATAGGTTATGATAGAGTTCCTAAAAATGAAAATGATACAGATTACGGATATGTAATAACAAACGAGAGTAATAGTGGTCGTATTGATTTAACATCATTACCACAAGCTACAAATGTATTCATTAGGGTTTTCCCTGTTTCTACGAATGGTAAGATTAATAGAAATTATAACAATGTTATTAAAATAACAATCAATAAAAAGAGCTTTGCTTGGTAATGGTGGTGATAGTATATGATATATGAAAACACAAGTTCGGTTTTCCCAAACTCAATAGACGATTTAATATTTTTTCAAGATGTTAATATCTCAGAAAAAGATATATTAACAACACATAGAGAACATATAAACAATCATAGATATACAGAAGGAACGGATTATTTACAAAACTCAGGTGTATCTCACTCATATTGTTCTGATTTGTTTAATATGTTTGAAAATAGATTATATGCTGTCCAAAAAAGGTTAATCGAAGAACCAAAAGAAACAAATATTACACAATATCATCAATATGATGAACCTAATGGTAATCATGATGAAGAAACATTGTGGATACAAACTCATAACACCTCTATTGTTGGTGGTTGTCCTTTTAATGTAGTAGAATTAAAGTCTGTAATAAGAGGAAATACAGCCATTGTTAGTTGGCGATTAGATGGTGATTACATTAGTGATATAAGCACTACTGAATGGTCAAAAACAGTTTGTGTATACAAGAAAGATAGCGTTCCAAGAAATCAAAGTGATGGTAATATTACCACTCATAGAGAAAGAAATAGTTCTACTACAATCACCAACTTAACAAGTGGTGTATATTATGTTAGATTGTTTTTAGTATCAACTACAAATAAGATAAATTCTAGTTATAGAAACATAATTAAAATTAAGATAGATTAAAATAAGCGAAAGGTGGTCAAATAATGAACAACGAAAACACAAAAAAATTAGGAACTTACCAGCATTATACAGCTAATGGTTGGGTTGAAGACTTGTTTGAAACAATCGCCAATCAGGTGTATATGGCAGATGGTTCTACTGTCGAAGAAAAAGCAGTAGAGATAAACAATGATATAACAGATGTTGCTATAAAAGAACTTGAAAACGAAAGTAAGATTGACATAATTAATTCATATATTGAACAAACTAAAAATAAAATATATAGTCATGTTGGAATGATTATACAGAGTACTACATTAAATACTATGGCTAAAGTTATAGCTATATATGGTGGAACACGATGGGTAACGAAACTGTTACGATAAATTTAAACAAACCTGTACAAATATGTACAGAAGTATAGATTTTATTAAACAGAAAGCCCTTTGTATCGAGAAATCGGTGCAAACTCAGTGTTAATTGCTTTTAATCCCTAAAGCCTTACACCGAAACAGTAATCCGAAAGGATAAACTGAAGTGGTGCGAAAGCAGAAAAAACGTAAGGATGGCATATGGTGAAATAAAAGCACCTCAGTGTTAATGATAGGACAGATAATATCTGGCGCGACACGTTAAAAACGGGTGTCCTAAGTGCTTAAAAAAAATGGGTGTTTAGCAGCGAAAGTCCTAAGTCCAAAACGGATATGGAAGACGTTCAACGACTATCTCCTTGAGGGAGAGTAAAGCCACAAGCTAATGGTGGAAGAAAAATACTGCCCCACAATGTGGGTGAAGATATAGTCTACTCTTATGTGAAAGCATAAGAGGTCTGCTGGCGACAGTAAGACTGCTATAAGGTTGCGACTTATAGTGAATGAGATAAATATATACAAATTTAATTTATTTATATAAATCTATTGACAATAATATAAGATTATGCCATTATAGAGATATAAAAATAATATGGTGGTGAAATTTTATGGAATTGTTAAGCATAGGTAAATTTGCTAAAATGATATTAAATGTTAAACAAAATGTAAAAACGATTTTGATGAACTCATTAATAGAATAAAACAATTTATTAATGAGGTGAAGAATAATGTTAGTAGCGAAGAAAGTAAGGCTTAAACCAACTCCTGAACAAGAAATATTGTTCTTCAAAAGTGCAGGTGTAGCAAGGTGGGCATACAACTTCTTTTTAAGCGAAAATGAACGAATATACAAAGAGTATGTTGAAAATGGAAACACTGGTAAGAAAAACATTAGCGAAGGTGATGTAAGAAAATACATCAACAACGTGTTGAAACCAACCACATATTTTTGGCTTAAAGAAGTTGGAAGTAATGTAATGAAACAAGGTGTTAAAGATGCCAACATTGCACTGCAAAGGTATTTTAAAGGTAAATCAGACAAGCCTAAATATAAATCTAAACGAAAAACTAAACCAAGATTTTATGTTAATTATGAAAGTCTTTCAAAAAAGCAAGGTGGTTTTCAAGGTGAGAAAATAGGATTTGTAAAGACAACGGAGCCACTACCAAAACTTCTTAAAGGTGAAAAGTATTCTAATCCAAGAATAAATTATGACGGAAAGTATTGGTACTTATCAGTTGGTTATGAGGTAGAAGAAATTCAAAATAATCTAACAGGTGAAAGTTTAGGAATAGATTTAGGTGTTAAGAATTTGGCAATTTGTTCAAACGAAAAGACTTATAAAAACATAAATAAGACTAAAAAAGTTAAGAAGTTAGAGAAAAGGTTGAAACGAGAACAACGTAAATTGTCAAGAAAGATTGAAAACAACATTCAATCGTATACATCTAATAGAAAGCTTGTGTATAAAATATCTTTAAAAGAATGTAAAAACATTCAAAAACAAAATCGTCTAATAAAAAACGTATATAGAAAACTTGCAAATATTCGGCAGAACTATTTACATCAAACAACATCAGAGATAGTGAAAACCAAGCCATCTCGAATAGTAATGGAAGATTTAAATGTAAAAGGAATGATGAAAAATAGACATTTAGCTAAAGCAATACAACAACAATGTTTTGGAGAATTTAGAAAGCAAATTAAATATAAGGCAATGTGGAACAATATTCCTGTAATTATTGCAGATAGATTTTATCCAAGTTCTAAATTATGTAGTTGTTGTGGAAATATCAAGAAAGATTTAAAGCTTTCGGATAGAACTTATAAATGTAATGTATGTGGTTTAGTTATAGACCGAGATTATAACGCAAGTATAAATTTAGCAAATTATAAAATTATATAAATTCACTGAAAAGAATTATATAACTATGTACCTATTGCTATTGGGGAATTTACGCCTGTGGAGTGTTATACCAAACGAAAGTAGCTACGGCAAAATCGGACACGTTGAAGTAGGAAGTCTTAATCGTGAGATAAGACACAGTATAGATTTATATAGATTAGTTGAGATTTGTATATATTTATCATAGCGGAACGTATACAAGGTGCTTTCTTATTTGGTGCTAATAGTAGTACACCTGTTAATTCAACTGGTGGTGAAACTATGGTTAAATTAACAGAAGATCAAATCCCTGCACATAAACATGACAATGGACTTCCACTTATTTATTCCGGGCAAGAAAACCCAGGGGCTTGTTTGATAATGAATGATGCTGGTGGTCGATTAACATTCCAAGATAGAGTCGCTGTATATGCTAGTCAAACTAACTATACACAAACTTCTGGTGGTGGTGGTTTTCATAACAATATGCCACCTTATAAAGCTGTTTATATTTGGGAAAGAGTTGCGTAAATGTAAATTACACATCATTATCAATTTAAAATAAGCGTTTTATACAAATGAATAGGGAAGATGTTTAAACATCTTCCCTATTTTTTACTTTCTTCCTGTTGAACCAATTCCACCTCTACTTTTTTCATTTAAACAATCTACCTCTACAAATTCGAGTTCGGGTTGAACCTTTTGAATTTCAAATTGACATATACGGTCATTTTTGTTTATGATAGTATCTCTTAGTGCTATTGCTGGGAACATCCATTGATCTTCATCCCCACAAAAACTACAATCTATTTGACCTACACTATTAGCCATAATAACACCAAAGTTCTTATATGTGCTACTACGTGGATATACATTAGCTTTATAACCTTTTGGTAGTTTCATTCCAATTCCAAGTGGAATTAGTTTGAAATCACCTTTTTTCATTTCAACAGTTATCGCTGAATGTAAGTCAATTAAATCGCCTTTACTTATCTTTTCTAGTTTGTCCACTTCTTTATCAAAATATTTAATTTCTATCTTTTCCATTTTTTTGCTTTTCCTTTGCTATGTTGTATTCTTCCTTTAATGGACAGTTTACTCTCTGACCATATATGTAACTTTTGTCCATAATTGTACAATGTATCTCTTGTGGTTTCTTATCTAATATTAATTCTGCTTTATTACAATTTTCACATTTTGTCATTGAACTCTTTCACCTCAATATCTTCTAATTCAGTTAAGAACTCTATTAGTTTTCGATTGTCTTCAGTATCAGTTACAAAATTGATAACTACACCAATACCCCAATCTAATGCAAGTAATCCTAATATACTATTAATATCCACTACATATGTGCCCTGTTTGACATCAGCTTCAACATTCAGTTCACGAAGATACTTATTAATCGCATATATGTTTGAAATTAAACTAGTTTTTATAATATATTTTTTCATTTTTATCATTGCCCCTCATTTTATCTATCTTCCCACGAGTATCCATTACACAATTCCTTAATGTCTTTTTTGTGAGACTCTAAATATTCCATAATCTCTTTAATTAATGCAATTTCATTCAAATCCAATCCATAATCATTTGTGTTGAATTTCTCACGATATTCATTATCTGGAATATATGCAAATTCTTCTACTGTTGTATACTCAATAGGAATAATTGTCTTTTCCTCAAAATTCATTTCAGGATCATATTCCAAGTAAACTTTGACAGAGTAACAATCCA
>CAZLOP010000021.1:0-1299 GCA_964561205.1 uncultured Clostridium sp.
TTTTATCTTTAAGTGCAGATATTAATTTGTTTTTATTATCTTCACTCATTTCGCATAAAGGCAGTCTTAATGAACCAGCATTAAGATTCATTAAATTCATAGCAGTTTTTATAGGAATAGGATTTGTTTCAGAGAATAAATTATTTATTAATTCTATAGAATCAAGCTGAAGAGTTAAGGCTTTATTATAGTCTCCATTTAAGCAGAAGTATGCTATATCATGTACAGTTTCAGGCATAATATTTGCTAAAACTGAAATAACTCCAATTCCGCCTAAAGACATTACTGGAACTATTGAATCGTCATTTCCTGAATAAATATCAATTTTATCTCTGCATAATGCTTTTATATTAGCAACCTGACTTATATCACCACTTGCTTCTTTAACTGCAGTTACATTTTTCAAACTGCATAATTTAAAAAGAGTCTGCGGCTTTATGTTTAAGCCTGTTCGAGATGGAACATTATAAAGAATAATAGGGATATTTACTTCATCATTAATTGCTTTAAAATGTTCTATAATTCCTCTTTGTGTTGTCTTATTATAATAAGGTGTTATAAGTAGAAGTCCATCAACACCAGCACTTTCTGCAAATTTACTCATTTCTATAGCTGAAGAAGTACAGTTAGAACCTGTTCCGGCAATAACAGGAATACGTTTGTTAACTGCATCAACAGTAAACTTTATGGTATCTTTTTTTTCCTTATCAGTCATTGTAGATGCTTCACCTGTGGTTCCGCATATTATTATAGCATCGGTTTTATGTGATATATGATATTCAAGTAGTGATTTCAAAACAGGATAATTAATACCCTTATTAGTAAAAGGAGTTATTATAGCTACTCCTGAGCCTTTAAATATTGACATGTAAATTCCTCCAGAATAATTTGTGTATTTATAAAATGAAAATATAGTTTAATAAAAACTATATTTTATAATATACATTCTAAGATAAAGAGTTTCACAAATAAATGGGAATTATACTGCTATGTAGTCAATATTATAAATGAAAATCCTTCCTAGTATAGTATATACATTTTTATGAATCACGTCTAGATTTTAGAATAATATAAAGAAGTATAGGAAAGAATATTAAAAACAAAAGTTAATTTTAAGGATGTGATTATTTTTGAGTACTCCATTAAAAAAAATAATAAAGTCAAAGCTTAAAAATAATAAGGAGCTAAATGAAGCTGAAAAACTAAGAGAAAAAATGAAGTATGAAATAGCTGAGGAGCTTGGTTTAGCAGATAAAGTAGCAAGAGAAGGCTGGGGGGGATTATCAGCTGAAGAAACAG
>CAZLOP010000021.1:1309-12799 GCA_964561205.1 uncultured Clostridium sp.
CGCCGCCCGAGCCCGCGGCCCCCCACTCCCACCCCACCCACCCCCACGCCTCGGCGCGCTTATGACAAAGAAACAAAGAAGTTTAAAAATTCCATCAAATAAAGAAATCTTAAATGAAAAAAATAAAAGCGAATAAGCCTTATATAATTGACTATACGCCATTTTAAGATATAATATACTAGGAAAGTAACAAAATATTTAAGGGCGTGACATATAAATGGCATATAAAGAGTTTGCAGGTATATATGATGAATTAATAAATGAAGATATTGATTATGACAAAATATATACAAAAGTTATGAATATCTGCAGCAGATATAATATTAATAATGAAGATTATCTTGATTTAGCCTGTGGAACAGGAAATGTTGGATGCAGGATTGGTAAAAGATTTAAAAATGTTTATGCAGTAGACCTGTCAGATGATATGCTTAGTATTGCATATGAAAAGTTTCATATAAACAAAATTAAGGCTAAAGTGATATGTCAGGATATGAGTGAACTTAATTTAAATCATAAATTTGATTTAATAACATGTGTATTAGATTCAAGTAATTACATAACAGAAGAACAGGATTTTGAAGATTACATAAAAAGTATACATAATCATTTAAAGGATGATGGATTATTTGTCTTTGATGTGAATTCCTATTATAAGCTAAGTGAAATAATGGGCAACAATATTTTTACATATAGTAGTGAGGATGTTTTTTATACATGGGAAAATACATTTGAAGATGAAGTATTAAATATGTTCCTTACGTTTTTTGTAAAGCAGGAAAACGGTTTATATAAAAGATTTGAAGAAGAACATTATGAACGTGCATATAAAGATTCATACATTTGTAAAGTATTAAATGATAATAATTTACAAATACTTCATAAATTTAATGGATATAGTGATGAATTATTAAATGATAAAGCTGAAAGAATACTATATGTAGTTAAAAAAGTAAAATAGGAGATGGGTTATAATTATGGAAGATAAATTAGTAAAAGCTACAGCTAAAGATGGAATGGTAAGAATAATTGGAGCAATAACAACAAATCTTGTTAATGAAGGATGCAGTATTCATGATTGTACACCTGTGGCAAGTGCAGCATTTGGAAGAATGTTAACTGCTGGAACATTGATGGGATCAATGCTTAAGGGTAGTAAAGAAGTTACAACATTAAAAATAAATGGCGGTGGTGAAATAAAAGGAATAACAGTAACTGCTCATAATGACTGCAGTGTAAAGGGCTTTATTGGGAATCCGTATGTTGACAGACCATTAAATGCAAAAGGAAAACTTGATGTAGGTGGAGCTATAGGAACTAATGGAATATTGTATGTAATCAAAGATTTGGGACTTAAAGATCCATATATTGGTCAGGTTCCAATTCAGACTGGTGAAATAGGTGATGATTTTGCTTTCTATTTTACTGTATCAGAGCAGACACCTTCAGCAGTATCGTTAGGGGTTCTAGTGGATCGAGATTTATCAATAAAATGTGCAGGTGGTTTTATTGTACAAATGATGCCGGGCAGTGATGAACTTTTAGCTGATGTTATTACATACAGACTTCAGGAAATACCACCTATAACAACAATGATTAATGAAGGAAAGACTATTGAAGAAATTTTAGAATTTGTTTTTGAAGGAATGGAGCTTAAAATTTTAGAAAGCAGCACACCATCATATAAATGTGACTGCAGTCGTGAAAGAGTTGAAAAAGCACTTATTTCAATAGGTAAAAAAGATCTTCAGGAATTATATGATGATGGAAAAGGTGAAGAAATTGTATGTAATTTCTGTAATAAAAAATATGCATTTAGTAAAGAAGATATTGGAGAATTGCTGAATCGTAAGTAATTTAGTAAAGAAACAGTTTTAAGCTGTTTCTTTTTTGTGCATAATAATTTAAAAAAGGTTAATATGTATATATTACAAAAAATAAGATAGCAGTAGAAGGCACATTAAAAATAACAAGAAAATATGCTTATATTTTAAATAATATCTTTAAAGAAATAATTTTATATGTTATGTGTTAAAAATATGTTGTATAATTAGTAAAGAAATTATATAAGTTTGATTAATTTATTGTATGGCAAACAAACCTGCAGTAAATAGGATTTTTTCTAATGTTGAGAAGAGTAATGTTCATATAACTTAACAGAATGTATGTCATATTTAGGAGGACAAAATGAGAAACACATTAAAAATGGGTGTGGATATTGGTTCTACAACCATTAAGATGATAGTCATAAATGAAGATGAAAAGCTTTTATATAAAACATATAGAAGACATTTTTCAGAAATAAAAAATTCATTTATTGATTGCTTGGAAGATTGTAAGAATACTATAGAAAAATTTGAAGAATATAAACTTAATGCAGCTGTTTCTGGTTCTGGAGGAATGGGGCTGGCTGAAAAATTAGATGTTGAATTTATTCAGGAAGTTGTAGCAAGTACAAAAGCAGTACAGAGATATAATCCTCAGACTGATGTTGTTATAGAACTTGGTGGAGAAGATGCCAAGATTACATATTTAAAAAATGGTGTGGAGCAGAGAATGAATGGGACATGTGCCGGAGGTACAGGAGCATTTATTGATCAGATGGCATCACTGCTTAATATGAATGCATCACAGCTTAATGAAGCGGCAAAAGATTATAAACAGATATATAAAATTGCAGCAAGATGTGGAGTTTTTGCAAAAACAGATGTACAGCCTTTGATTAATGAAGGAGCTGAAAAATCAGATATAGCAATCTCTATTTTTCATGCAGTAGTAATGCAGAGTATAAGCGCCCTTGCATGTGGACGGCCTATAAAAGGTAATATTGCATTTCTTGGAGGTCCTCTTACATTTCTTTCAGAACTTAGAAAGAGATTTATTGAAGTTTTAAAATTAAAGCCTCATGAAGTTATTTTTCCACAAAATTCAGAATTATATGTGGCTATTGGAACTGCACTTATGAGCAGTGAAAAAAGTATAACAGATTATAAAACATTATTAAATAATATAAATAAGGATAATGGCAGTTCAAAAGAGAGAAAACATATATTAAAACCATTATTTGAAAATGAAGAAGAATATGAGAAATTTACCAAAAGGCATGAAGAAGATGTTGTAAAACAGCTTGATATAAAAGATGCAAGCGGACCATGCTATCTTGGAATTGATGCAGGATCTACAACAACTAAAGCTGTTCTTATAAATGATAACTGTGAAATTGTATATTCATATTATACAAATAATAATGGAAATCCTGTTAATACAGCTACTGATATATTAAAAGATATTTATGAAAAGATTCCAAAGGATGCTAAGATTATTAACTCAGCTGTAACAGGGTATGGAGAAGGTCTTTTAAAAGAAGCATTTAAAGTTGATATAGGTGAAATAGAGACAGTAGCTCATTATAAAGGAGCTGGATATTTCCATAATGATGTTGATTTCATTCTTGATATTGGTGGTCAGGATATGAAATGCCTTAGAATTGAAAATGGAAATATTACCAGTATTACTTTAAATGAAGCATGTTCTGCGGGATGTGGTTCTTTTCTTCAGGCATTTGCAAAGTCACTTGGAATTGATATTAAAGATTTTGCAAGAAAGGCGTTGTTTGAGGAATCTCCAGTTGATTTGGGTTCAAGATGTACTGTATTTATGAATTCAAAAGTTAAACAGGCTCAGAAGGAAGGCTTTATGGTGGAGGATATTGCAGCAGGACTTGCTTATTCTGTTGTTAAGAATTCTCTTTATAAGGTTATAAAACTTAGAAACAGTGATGAGCTTGGTGAGAATATAGTAGTTCAGGGAGGAACATTTTATAATGATGCAGTTCTTAGAAGCTTTGAACTGTTAATCGGTAAAAATGTTATAAGGCCTAATATATCAGGGCTTATGGGGGCTTTTGGTGCTGCAATCATAGCAAAAGAGAGATATAAAGATGGTTATATCAGCACACTTGCGGGCAAGGAAGAAATAAATAATATAGATATGAAATCATCTTTTGCACGCTGTGGAAGATGTGGAAACAACTGTATACTTACCATTAATACTTTTGCAAATGGAAACAGATTTATTGCAGGAAATAAGTGTGAAGCACCATTAGGATTAAAGAAAAAGAATGAGGATATACCAAATCTTTATGAATATAAATACAACAGGCTGTTTAGTTATGAGCCACTTCCAGAAGAAAAAGCTGAAAGAGGCAGAATAGGAATACCTCGAGTTTTAAATATATATGAAAATTATCCATTGTGGTTTACCATATTTACAGAACTTAAATTCAGAGTTGAAATTTCAGAAAAATCAAGCAAAAAATTATATGAAAGCGGAATATCTTCAATTGCATCTGAAACAGCATGCTATCCTGCAAAAATTGTTCATGGCCATGTTGAAGATTTAGTCAGCCGAAATATAAAAAATATATTTTATCCATGTATAGTGCATGAAAAAAGAGAATTTGAAAAAGCAGCAAATACATTTAACTGTCCTGTTGTTACTTCTTATGCAGAAGTTATTAAGAATAATGTTGATTCATTAAAGGAAAATAAGGTTAACTTTATGAATCCGTTCTTACCTATAGCAGATAAAAAGAAATTGAAGAAGAGACTTAAAGAAGAGCTGACATCATTTAATATTACATATAAAGAAATAGATAATGCAGTTGAAAAGGGATGGATTGAACAGGAAAAGTTTAAAGAAGATATACGTAGTAAAGGTGTGGAAGCTTTAAAATACATAGAAGAACATAATCTTCATGGAATTCTTCTTAGTGGAAGACCATATCATATAGACCCTGAAATTAATCATGGTATACCAAAGCTTATTACAGGATTAAATATGGCTGTATTTACAGAAGACTCATTAGCTCATCTTGGAAAATTTAAAGAAGATAATAATATAGTTGACCAGTGGGCATATCATTCAAGATTATACAGAGCAGCTAATTTTATATTAAACAGAAATGATATTAATATGGTTCAGCTTACATCATTTGGATGTGGACTTGATTCTGTAACTACTGATGCGGTAAATGATATATTAAAAAAAGGTTCTAAAATATATACCAATATAAAAATTGATGAAGGAAGCAATTTAGGTGCTGCAAGAATTAGATTAAGATCTCTTAAAGCCGCTATAGAAGAAAGAGAAGCAAGCGGCTGGAATCTTGTTGCTGCTGCTATTGATAAAGAAGATAAAAGAGAATATATAAATCCAGGTAAGGAAAAAACAATTATAGTTCCACAATTTTCAAAAATACATTTTGATATACTGCAGGGATTGTTTGAACATAATGGATATAATATTGTTGTTTTAAATAATGAAGAAAATGCAATAAATGAAGGAATTAAATATGTTAACAATGATATGTGTTATCCGGCTGTTGTTGTTATAGGCCAGATAATTGAAGCGTTAAAGAGTGGTAAATATGACATAAACAATACAAGTGTTCTATTGGCACAAAGTGAAGGACAATGCAGGTTTACTAATTATGTTAAAGTTCTTGAAAAAGCTTTAAAAGAAGCAGGTTTTGAAAATATTCCAGTTCTATCATTTAATTTGGCAGGAGTAAAAAAGAGCAATGCTCTTCAGGGAATAACTTTTGATATGGCTAAAAAGGCAGTTGCAGGTATTATATATGGTGATTTGTTATCAAGAGTACTTCATAGAATAAGACCATATGAAAAAGTTTCTGGAACAGCTGATAAGCTGTATGAAAAATGGCTTAAAATATGCAGGGATTCATTCAAAGAACCATTGTCAAAGCATTTTAAGAAAATAGTAAATGGAATAATAGATGATTTTGAAAATGTATCTATAATAAATAAGGAAAAGCCTAAAGTTGGTATTGTAGGAGAGCTTCTTGTTAAACTTAATGATGTGGCTAATAACAATATTGTGAAAATGCTGGAAAGTGAAGGAGTAGAAGTAGTTCATAATGATCTTTTAACTTTATTTTTAGCTAATGCTAAAATAAAAATCTTTAATTATAAAAACCTTGAAGGAACATTTAAAAGCAAGGTTACCAGTGAACTTTTAATTAAATTTATTGAAAAATATCAAAGTATATATATAAATGCACTTAAGAAAAGTAAGAGATTTTATGTAAGTGAAAAAATAGATGAATTAGCACATAACGCAGAAAAAATACTTTCACTGGGAAATCAGTCAGGTGAGGGATGGAAGCTCCCAGGAGAAATAATGGAATTATCTAACTGGGGAGTTAATAATATAATATGTATGCAGCCTTTTGGGTGTCTTCCATCACATACAATTGTAAGAGGATGTATTAAAGCTATAAAAAATATAAATGAAAATCTTAATATTGTAACAATAGAATATGATCCTGGCGCAAGTGAAGTAAATCAAATGAACAGAATTAAATTAATGCTTGCAAGAGCATTTAATAAAATTTGATGGAGATGTAGGCATGAGCAAAATAAAGAGCATAGTATTTGATATGGATGGCATAATATTTGACAGTGAGCAGTTAGTTTTAAAGACATGGAAGCATTATGCTCCAGAATATGGACTTAACAATATTGAAGAATCATTTTTAAAATGTGTAGGAACTACAAGGGCAAGTACTGAAAAAACAATGCATGAAATATATGGAGAGGATTTTCCATATGTAGAATTTAGAGATAAAGCATCAGCATTGTTTCATAAAACTGCAAAAGAAAAAGGACTGCCACTTAAAAAAGGTGTAGTGGAGTTATTGGAATATTTAAAAGCTGAAGATTATAAAATAGGGCTTGCTTCATCAACAAGAATAGAAATAGTAGAAAAAGAATTAAAAGAAGCTGGCTTATATGAATATTTTCATACTGTTATTGGCGGGGATCTGCTTAAAAGAAGTAAGCCATATCCTGATATCTATTTAATGGCATGTGAGCAAATGAATGTTAATCCAGAAGATACATATGCTATAGAAGATTCATATAACGGAATAAAATCAGCATATAATGCAAAAATGAAACCTATAATGGTACCAGATCTGCTTGAAGCTACAGATGAAATGAAAGAAAAGAGTATAAAAATATTAGATGATCTTTTCATGGTTAGAGACTATTTAAAGACAGTATAAAAGAATGTCAGCTTATGTAGGGGTAAGCTGACATTCTTTTTGTATATTTATAAAGGGATAATTATGAAAAAATTAAAATTATCATCAATTTATATTATTATTGTAAAAGCCAAATGTGACAATAAAGTGTCATTTTGTAAAAAATATTTCGAAAATCTTTCGAAATATTATTAATAATTTGTAAAGATTAATATTTATTATATTAACTGAGGATTAACTTTAGATAAGGAAAGTAAAACAGTTACAGCAGAAGGCGAAAATGTGAAGCTTACTCCCATAGAACTTAAAATATTTACACTACTTATGGAAAACCCTAATCGTGTATTTTCCCTTGAAGAAATATATGAAAGAGTATGGAATGAAGAAGCATTAGGAAATCTTGATACTGTCAGTGTTCACATAAGAAGAATTAGAGAAAAAATAGAAATTAATCCTGGTGAACCAAGATATTTGAAGGTGGTGTGGGGAATTGGATATAAAATTGAAAAAAGTATTATTTGACAAATCATTAATTAAATATTTTTATAAAAATAAATGTTACAATGTGTTAATAAAAGTATTTGAAAGTAATATTAATATAAAAATGATATTGATGGTTATAATATTTTTCATTAATATTATTAATTGGGTTATTGTATATGATAATTTATACTATGAATGTGATTGGAATGAATTGGCTTTTTATAATATTGTTTCAGTTGTTGTAAATTTAATTATATTATATACAATATTTCAACAATATGAGTATCTCAAAAGGAGAAATTATTAATAGAGGTGATAAACCAAAATTAATTATGTTTAAAGAAATTGAAAATGATATATTAAATATTGAAGCAGGGTTAAGAGCTGCAGTTAGTGAAGCTGTAAAAAGTGAACGAATGAAAAGTGAGCTTATAACTAATGTATCTCATGATTTAAAGACCCCCCTTACATCAATTATTAATTATGTTGATCTACTGGATAATGAAAATATTAATGATGAAGAAAAAAAAAGATATATTGGTTTTCTTAAAAATAGAAGTGCAAGGCTTAAAATATTAATTGAAGATTTATTTGATGCATCGAAGGCTGCTAGTGGTAATATTGAATTAAAGATAGAAGAACTGGATTTAAATTCTCTTATAAGACAGACTTTAGGTGAATATGAAGAAAGAATAAAGCAGTCAAATTTGCAGTTTATAAAAAATATTCCAGATAAAAAAATATTAATAAATGGTGATGGAAGAAGACTTTTTAGGGTTTTTCAAAATCTTATTACTAATATATTGAAGTATTCTATGGATAATTCACGAGTGTATATTGATGTATTGGAAAAAGATAATACTGCTATTGTTGAATTTAAGAATATTTCAAAATATATTCTTAATATTTGTGAAGATGAACTTTTAGAAAGATTTAAAAGAGGAGATGAATCAAGAAATACAGAAGGGAATGGACTTGGACTTGCTATAGCAAAGAGTCTTGTTGAGATTCACAATGGAATATTTGAGATTAAAGTAGATGGAGATTTATTCAAGGCTGTTGTAAAACTTCATAAAAATAACTAACTTTGTGTATTAAAAGTCTATCATGCTTTCTATAGGAAATTATATTGCGGAACTATGTAAAGGTTATTATAATATTATAAAGAAACAATGAGAATTATAGGGGAGGACTATACAATGAAGAAAATAAAACTTGGCAATATGCAGATAGAATTATTTAAAAAATTGTGAAAAATGTACTAAAAAGTATTGACAATCCATATGATTAATATAAAATTATATAAATTTGGAAAGGAAAAGTGTATGAAGATAACAACATTAATTGAAAACAATGAAGATGATGGAAGACTGCTTATAAATGAACATGGATTATCTATTTTTATAGAAACTTCATATGGAAATATATTATTTGATACTGGTCAGAGTGGTGATTTTATAAATAATGCAGAAAAAATGAAAGTGGATTTAAAAAGCATAGATACTTTAATATTAAGCCATGCTCATTACGATCATTGTGGAGGAGTACGAAGGCTTTTGGAAACATATAATATAAAACCTCATGTAATTGTTGGACATAAATTTTTTCAGAATTCATGTAAATATCATTATAATGAAGAAGATGATACTTATAGATATAACGGAATTGATTTTGATGACGAATATTTAAAAAAACGAGGAATAAAAGTAACTTATATGAAAGAAAATAAATATAAGGTAAATAATCAGGTTTATGTATTTACTAATTTTAAAAGAATTCATGATTTTGAGAAGAATAATAAATATTTAAAAATCAAAGTAAATGATAGTAAATATATTACAGACAAATTTGAAGAAGAAATTTCTATTGGATTAAAAACAAAAAATGGTCTGGTAATACTTTTAGGATGTGCTCATCCAGGTTTTTTAAATATAATAGACAGCATTAGAGAATATAGTGGTGAAGAAGTTGCAGGAGTAATTGGAGGTACACATTTAAATGGTGCAGATGATGAAAGAGTTAAAATAAGTGCTCAGTATTTAAACAATGCACATATTAATATACTTGGCTTATCTCATTGTACAGGGAAAAAAGCTGCTGAAATATTAAATAAATGTTGTGAAGGAATCTTTATAAATAAAACAGGAGCTGTATTGGAAATTGATTAATTATTATAAAAATAGAATAGGAGTTGAGTATGTAATAAGTATTAATTCCAATAAAGTATATCTTTTACATAATCATGTTTCAGTATATGCTATTCTGTTTATATATGAGGGAAAAATAAAATTACAGAGTAACAATGAAAATTACATATTAGAAAAGGGAATGTATTATATAGTAAAACCTTATGAAACACATAGTATTATGCCAGAAAGCGAACTTTATAGTATGATATGTATCTGTTTAAATAAAGAAAAATTAGTTTCATTTAAATATGATTATATTAAAAAAATAATATTAAATGATTTTAAGGAACTTATGAATAATGGCTTTTTAAATTTTAAAAACATAAATTTATTTTTAAATATGATTGAGAAAATTTATTATGAGAAGGAAATAGAAAGGGTTAAAGATTCTATATATCCTATTATAAATAAAATAATAAATAATCCAGAATATGATTATAATATTGATTTTATATCAAAAGAAATTAATATAAGTAAATACTATTTAATCAGGTTAATAAAAAATGAAATTGGACTTACTCCCCATAAATTTATAATTCAAAATAGAATTCGAAAGGGACAGGCATTTTTGAATGAAAATCACAGTATTATAGATGCTGCATTAAATTGTGGTTTTTATGATGAAAGCCATTTTATAAGACATTTCAAAAACATATTAGGACTTACACCTAGTGAGTATTTAAAAACATTTCGTTTTTTAGAATAAGTTTTGGTGTTTAAATAATATGGGCATGTTGCACCAATTAAGTTAATAGTTCTCTTTTTCTTTCATAAATCAGAATTTAATTAAGTAAGAACTAAGAGGTAAGAAGTAAGAGATTTGGAGAAAAATCTTTCAGATTTTTTATTATATATTGCATGGATTTTGTTTGCACAAAATCTACCGCTTAGGTAATGTGTTAAAGGATTTTATTTTTCTGAAAGAAAAATTTCCTTCACTCTTAGTTCTTAGTTTTTAGTTCTTAGCTTAATTTGTTAAATTCTGATTTTTAACTAATATTAAAAAATAGAACAACACTTATATTGTAACAGTAACATAAAAATTCATTATTAAACAAGAGCTGGGAAAAACTTTGCAAATATATATAATCCATCTTCTCCTGCAAATACTTCATGAGGAATGTTTTTTGGAAATATTGAAATTACTCCTGGATTATAGTTTAATTTTACACCATCATTAACAGCATAACCATTTCCTGCTATGATTTCATGGGTTTCAAGCTGTTCTTTATGAACGTGTAAACCAATAGATTTGTTAGGTGCAATTCTTACTAAATGATAACTGAATTCACCATTTGTATCTTTTGATGTTAAAATGTGTTTTAATTCTACACCTTCAAAAGTAGGATGTGCATTCCATTTTAAATCTGAAAATAAAACTTCCTTATTTGGTAGGCTTAACTTACCACTATTATATTGTTCAAATAAATTTTTCATGTTTATTACCACCTTTTCTTTTATTATTTTGTACAAGTTAAGTATAAAACAAAATAGAAATATGATATTGTACAAAATTGCTTTATATTATACTTTATGTAACACATTGTAATTATTTTATTTAACAGTATAATATAAAGTAATTAGAAAACAGCAAAAGTGAAGGGCATAAATATGTGGCAATAGTTAAAAAAACTTTTAAAAATATAAAATGAAAAGGAAGGTTAATAAATGTATAATTCAGAATTTTGTGAAGTAAATTATTTAGAAAGAGAAAATGTAGTATTTTTAACATGGAAAAAATTTTGTTGTCTT
>CAZLOP010000022.1:0-12462 GCA_964561205.1 uncultured Clostridium sp.
GATGAAGATGCACAGGATGCCAGAGAGCATAATGAAAGTGTTCTGGAAACAATATCTATTGAACATAATGATAAAAAAGAATTAAAAGTAAATATAGTTAATGTATATAAAGCTTTAAAAGGCAGTCTTGAAAATAATGAAGCAGAATATTATGAAAGCGGAATAGAAGATGTAATTAATGAAATTTCAAGAGTTGGTGATACCTATAACGAAAACCTTGAAAATAATTTAAAAACTAAGCTGAATGAATGTTTTCAAAATATACATGAGAGAATTATTACTTACAGCAAAGTAGCAGAGCGTGAGAGTGAAGAAAACGAAATAGAAAAAGAAAGAAAAATAGATGAATTAAAAGGGATTATAAGTGATAATAAAAAGAATTTTAGAAATATACGAAATAATGCAGAAAGTAATATGGAAAAATTAATTGATAATGCATCGCAGCTTATTGATGAAAAAATGGAAAATTTAACTTGTGATATAAAAAGAATAGTTGATAAGGGAATAGTGGATGGAAAGAAGTTAAGCATAATATATAAGGAACTTTCAGACAAGGCAATAAATGATATTATGGATGACGTATTAAAAAGCGTAAGTTTAGTAATTGATACTCTTAATGAAGAACTTGGAAGTATTACAATAAAGGGTTTTAATGGTACCTATGAAAATATTTCATTTTTTAATAAAGAAAGTGAAATGAAATATGAAAATTCACTGCCTTCAATATTAGGGTTATCTGGGGGAATAATAGGAACAATTACTGCTGCTTCAGTTCTTGGAGGGCCAATAGGAATACTTACAGGAATGGGGATAGGTATAGTTTTTTCACTTATTGGAGATTATATGAAACATGAAATATTAAAGAATCGTGCTGAACTTACAATGAAGGATTTAAAGCCAATGATTGAAGATTTAAGAAATTATCTTAAAGAAGAAATTTTAGATGATTTAAGGGCTAAGCAGCTGGAAGTAGATGAGTCTATGAAAAATATGCGTAAAAATCTTGAAGGTGGTTTTAAGGAAGATATAAAAAGTATTGAATATCAGTATGACAGAGAATATACAGAAGAACATATTGAGAAATTCAAAAAAGATCTTGATTTATTAAAGAGTCTTGAAAATGATTATGGAATTAATTATGTCTAGGGAGGGAAAAGAAATGGATATTTTTGAAGAATGTATAAACAGACAGAAACGAATAGATAGAGTAGTGCGTGAAATGGGTATAGATTCAATAATAAATAAAAATTCCTTTATTAAAGATAGAATTCTAAATCCTGCCCATTATGTTGTTATGCTGGGAGAAACAAGCAGTGGCAAGAGTACAATAATTAACAGTATTTTTGAAAATAAGATTTTAAAAGAAAGTGTTAAGCCAACTACAAGTATAATTACTGAAATTGTTATTAAACGAAATGCTGAAGATATATACTATGTAATTAATAAAGACAGTACATACAGAAAATTAGAAAAAGAAGAATTTGATTCATATGTTGTGAATCCATTAAAAAATACACATAGACTAAGATATATAGGAGAATCAAAATATGAAAAATATGATAATTTAAGATTATTTGATACTCCAGGATATGGTTCACTGGAAAGTTATCATGAAGAAGTATTAAAGGAATTTATTCCTGAAAGTGATTTTATAGTATATACAGTATCATATAAATCTGGGTTCGGAGAATATGATTTTCAATTTCTAAAATATGTTGGTGAAGTTATAAATTCAGATGTTGAAATTATGCTTGCAGTTACAATGTGTCCTGAAGATGTAAGTGAAGACAATAAACGAATTGCAGAAATAAAAGAAAATTTTGAAAAATGTATAAAAAGAACTCCTAAATTATTTTTAATAAAAAGTGCAAGTAATAAAAATCCAGACACAAAAGAGTTATTTGATTATATTTATGAAAGAACTAATGATGAAAGCAAGAAAGAAGAACTGGCACGTAACTTAAAAGGATATCAGGATTTTATTCTTCAGGAATGTAATATAAAAATTAATTCATGTATTGCAGGTATTGAAGCAAAAAGAGGAGATATTGAAGAATGTATAAAACTTTATAAAGCACTTCTGGATAAAAAAAGCGGAGTAATAGAAGATGTGGAAAGAGGATATACAAAGATAAAAATATCATCAATAAAATATATTGATAAGGCAGCATTAGCAGTAAAAGAAGAAATAAATAGTATTATCTATGATGCAGGCAATAAGAAAAAAAGGGATGAAACTATAAATTTATTACAGGAGTATTACATTCCTAAATTTACAGCTGAGCAGACAGAAAATCTGGTTAACTATATTGAAGATGAAATACTTGTATTAGAAAGAGAGATTGATAAAATTTTAAAAGAACTGCTTAAAAATTTTGAAGAAAAGATAAAAGAAAGAATACCTTTTTATAGTGAAGTTTTAAGTGGAATAATAGATATACATCTAGATGATGATATAAAGAAGATAGCAGGGGATATGCTTAGAAAATATGAAAAAGATGCAAAGAATGCCAGAAGTACATATTCTAACTTTAAAAAACTTGGAATTAGTGAAGAATCAGTACATGCAGGGGGAAAACATTTTTCGTATTTTATAAAAGTAATAAAAGCAACATCAATAAAAGCAATAACACAATACTTAAATGTATTTAAAGATTCAATTTTTGCTTTATTTACATCTATGAACTGGCAGAAAGATGCTGAAGATATGGCTGTAGACGCTGTAAACAAATGGGCAGAAGAACTTGAATATGCAATAAAGAAGCATAGTGATATTTTAAGAGAGAAGAAAAAGGAACAAATAACTGTTTTGTATAAGGAACTAAGTAATGAGTTTCAGGATGATGAAAATGAATTACAGGATTTAAACACAGAAGAGCTTGTAAGATTAAAAAATGAAATAGATTTTTTATTAAATAAGTGTCTTCTTATAACATTATAAAATGTATTAAAAAGTAGTAAGTAAAAAATATGTTTTATAGTGGTAAACTTATAGACAAATCCATTCAACTACAAAGGAGAGAACTTATATGGTAGAAACAATAGTATCTGTTGGGCTATCTGTAGATGAAAATCTCATTATTAGAAAAAACAGACTTGTTAATGGTGATATTAATAATAAAAAAAGAATATGTATAGTTACAGGTATACATGGAGATGAGCTTGAAGGGCAGTATGTGTGTTATGAAATTAATAGAATCATAAGTGAACATATGGAGTGTTTAAGTGGAATTGTTGATATATATCCTACACTTAATCCCCTTGGAATTGATTGTGTACATAGGGGAATGCCTACTTTTGATCTTGATATGAACAGAATTTTTCCGGGATTAGAAAATGGCGCCATGGCAGAACATGTTGCAGGAAAAATAGTAGATGATATAAAAGATGCAGACTTTTGTATAGATATTCATGCAAGTAATATTTTTCTGCGTGAAGCAATGCAGGTGAGGGTAAGTGAAGAAAATAAACAGTGGCTTCTGCCATATGCTAAAAAGCTTAATACAGATTTTATATGGATTTATCCTGAAACAAAAGCTGGTCAATCTACTTTGTCATATAATTTAAATAAACTTGGAGTTCCAACTCTTATGGTTGAAATGGGAGTTGGTATGAAAATTACTAAGAAATACTGCAGTCAGATTGTAAATGGAATTTTTAATTTAATGAAAGAAGAAGGAATATGGACTGGAGATGTACAAGATATTAAAGAGCCATTTACAGCAGGAAGCAGTGATGTTACCTGTATAAATTCAAAAACTTCAGGAATATTTATTCCGGAGGTAAAACATTGGAATTCAATTCATAAAGATAAATTAATAGGAAAAGTAATTGATGTTTTAAATGGTAAAGTATTAGAACACATAAAATCACCATGTAATGGAATGATATTTACACTGAGAGAATATCCTGTAATTTATGAAGGATCTCTAATTGCGAGAATTCTTGGAGGTGAAATAAATGATTAAGGAAACATTATACACTTTAAAATCGCCTTACAGAGATGATATGAGAATCACTGGTTACAAATTTGGTAGTGGTGATAAGACAGCATGTATTGTAGGAGCCATACGTGGCAATGAAATTCAGCAGCTTTATGCCTGTTCACAGCTGATAAAAGTTTTAAAAAAGCTGGAGAAGCAGGGGAATATAAGAAAAAATGCAGAAATACTTGTAGTGCCTTGTGTTAATCCTCATTCTATGAATATAGGGAAGAGATTCTGGTCAATGGATAATACAGACATAAATCGTATGTTTCCTGGCAAAAAGGAAGGGCTTACAACGGAAAGAATAGCCAATGGAGTTTTTGAAAAAGTACAAGGGTATACCTATGGAATACAATTTGCAAGTTTTTATATGCCAGGAGAATTTATTCCTCATATAAGAATGATGGAAACAGGACATCATAGTCCAAGTCTGGCAAATTTATTTGGACTTCCTTATGTTGTTATAAGGAAGCCAAAACCATATGATGTTATGACATTAAATTATAACTGGCAGCAGTATATGACTAATGCCTTTTCTCTATATACAAATGCTACAGACAAAATTGATGAAGAATCAGCAAATCATGCTGTAGTTGCAGTGCTGCGTTTTTTAACAAGGATGGGGGCAATTAAATATACATGCCATAGCGGATATATTGCTTCAGTTCTTGAAGAAGACGATTTATGCTCTGTAAAAACTGAAGCAGGTGGAATTTATCGTATGAAGAAAAAACCAGGACAGAGTGTTGAACGTGGTGATGTTTTGGGCGAGATAATTCATCCCTATGAAGGAAATGTTATTTCAAAGGTTATTGCACCAACAGACGGAATTATTTTCTTTGCACACACATTGCCAACGGTTATGGAAAATGTTGTAGTTTATAAAATAATAAGAAGAATTCATGAGTAGGAATATTATACTGCTAATTTATTATAAACCCTTGTTCATAGAATTTTATTTGTCTTTAAATGGTGTTGTAGAAAAATTTAAGTAAAATTTGTAAAGAGTATGCAATTTTTAACGAGAAATAATTATGTATGAATGCAAAGAGGTGATGGTAAATGAACTCAGTTAGTTCTTATGTTAATGCTGTAAATACAGCATATAATGTAGAGATTAAATTAAAAAAAGTAAGAGATAATAAATTGACTAAAATTAGTCCTGCCGTTAAGAAAACGAGCACATTTCAAGCCTCCAAATATGTACGTAAAATAATGAATGCAGAATCCCAGGCTAATGTTAGAGCCATTATATTGGAATTAAAAAGGGAAGCAAGAAACTCGGCTAATTGCAGTGATGCTAATATTGTAAGAAGCAGAATAGAAAAAACAATTCAAAAGGCAAACAGCAAAATTAATAAATTATCTTTGGAATCAGCCATGAAACGAAAGAAAAAAGAACTGAAGTTGAAAAAAAAGCAGCATGAATCAAAAAGGATGAACAAAAAGATTTTAATTAAAAAAGCAGGCAGAAAACATGCAGAACATATAGATTTATATGATGCTGTTAATGAAGATAGTAAAAATAATTATTACTTTTCTGAAAATAATAATTATGATTTATCTGCAGGTTTTCAAGGTGAGTATTTAGATACAAAAATTGATGATCAAATGCTGTTAAGTGAGTCAGCAGCTGAATCTGTTGATATTACTGTATAAATAAAAAAGTGGTTTTCCACTTTTTTATTTTGTAAATTATAATAATTTTATTAAAAAGGGTTTACTATATAAAAAATTATGAAATATGATATAATAAAAAAATAAAATATAAACTAAGTGAATAGGAAGGATATAGAATGACAAAAATTGATATTATTTCAGGATTTTTAGGTGCAGGAAAGACTACACTTATAAAGAAATTAATAGAAGACAGTTTAAAAGACCATAAGTTAATGCTTATTGAGAATGAATTTGGTGAGATTGGAATTGATGGCGGTTTTTTAAATAATAGTGGAATAGAAATTACAGAAATGAACTCAGGGTGTATATGCTGCTCTCTTGTTGGAGATTTTGGAACAGCATTAAAAGATGCAATAGAAAAATATGCACCAGAAAGAATAATAATAGAACCATCTGGAGTTGGAAAGTTATCTGATGTAATAAAAGCAGTTGTCAATGTAAAGAAAGAAGCTGATATAGAGCTTAATAGTTTTACAGCAGTAGTAGATGCTGTTAAGTGCAAAATGTATATGAGTAATTTTGGTGAATTTTTCAATGACCAGATTGAAAGTGCAGGTACAATAATATTAAGCAGAACTCAAAAAATAAATGATGATAAATTAAATGAAGTTGTAAAATCAATTAAGGAACACAATGAACATGCTACAATAATAACAACTCCATGGGATGATATTAATGGAGAAATTATTTTAAAAGCAATGGAAGCACATGATTCTTTAGAAGAAGAACTTTTAAAACAGGAAAAGGAACATCATCATGACCATGATGAAGAATGTGAGTGTGGACATCACCACTACCATCATGATGAAGAATGTGAATGCGGACATCATCATCATGACCATGATGAAGAATGTGGGTGTGGACATCATCATCATGACCATGATGAAGAATGTGAGTGCGGACATCACCACCACCATCATGATGAAGAATGTGAATGCGGACATCATCATGCAGATGATGTATTTACAAGCTGGGGGATAGAAACTCCTAAGAAATTTAATTCTGATGAATTAGAAAAGATACTTAAAGCTTTAAGCGGAAATGATAATTATGGAATGATATTAAGAGCTAAAGGAATTATTCAAAACATAAATGGAGGATGGATTAATTTTGATCTTGTACCAGGAGAATTCGAAATAAGAGAAGGAAATCCTGACTATACAGGTAAATTATGTGTTATAGGTTCAAAATTGAAAAAAGATGAAATCCAAAAGCTATTCGGTCTATAAAACAAGAGGTGAAAATATATGACAGATGTACCAGTTTTTCTTATCACTGGATTTTTAGAAAGTGGTAAGACAACATTTATAAGAGAAATATTCAGCGATCCTGAATTTAGTCAGAATGAGAGAATTTTAATAATTGCATGTGAAACAGGAATTGAAGAACTGCCACAGGCATTATTAAAAGAAAACAATGCATCATTGGTAAGTATAAGCAGCAAAGAAGAATTTACAGCTGAATTTTTAAAGCAGTGCAGTATTCAATATAAACCTACAAAGGTTATAGTTGAGTATAATGGTATGTGGACTTACGATATTATTGAATATATAACATTACCTTCAAAATGGGTCATTGCACAGGTTATTACTCCAATAGATGGTTCAACATTTGAAGGCTATATGGCGAATATGAAATCATTATTAATTGAACAGTTTAAAGATTCAGACCTTATAGTATTTAATAGATGCAATGATAATACTAATAAATTAAATTTTAGAAACAGTATTAAAGCTGTTAATACTAAAGCAAATCTTATTTTTGAACTTGAAAATGGAAAAATTGATGATAGACCTATAGAACTGCCATATGATATGAATGCTGATGTAATAGAATTTAAAGATTATGATTATGGTGTTTGGTTTATTGACCTTAGTGAAAATCCTAAAAAATATGAGGGTAAAAAGATTCGTGTGAAAGGTATGGCATTTAATCATGACAGATATCCTAAAAATGTATTTGCATTTGGAAGAAATGCTATGACATGCTGTGCAGATGATATCCAATTTTTGGGATTACTATGTCAGAGCAAAGATGCACAAAACTTTAAAGGAAAAGAATGGGTAGAAGTTGTACTTCATGCACAATTTAGTCCACAGGAGCAGGAATTAGTGCCATTTATGACTGTAACAAAAGTTAACAAAATAGATAAATTAGAAGATGAATTAATATATTTTTAAGATTTTAATGAAGCTGCCATAAAAGATTTTTCTTTTACAGCAGCTTCATTTTTAACGAGGAAACTATAAGATTTTCATTGAACTGCAGCACTTATAAATAGTAGGGTTAGACAGTTTAAAAAGGTAATACATTAAAAAAATAGTATTCCAGCAAATAACCTAAAAATAAGTTTTAGAACCTTTTATTGTGTGGGAAAAAATAATATTTAATTAAGAAATTATTATTATCTTAAAAAGAGCTGATAAATATGGATAAAATAATATTATGTGATAATATATGTATATAGGAGTTTTGAAGGGAGAGATAGTTATGGAAGAAAAAAGACTTTACAAAATTGAAAATGGAAGAAAACTTTGTGGTGTATGTGGAGGAATTGCAGAATATTTAAACATAGATGTTACAATAATAAGATTGTTATGGGTTTTATTCTTCTGCCTTGGTGGAAGTGGAATTTTAGCATATATTATTTGTGCATTTATAATGCCAAATGAAAGTAGTATATACCGTAACTAATAATATTATTAAATATTTATATAAATCAGAAGTTTTATGTCTTTTATTCAAAAGCATATTGTATATAAATTTTTGTTAATATACAATAAGAGTAGTAGATTTTGAAGAGGAGGACGTTTTTATGGATATATATGAAATTGTAGGAGCAATTAATAAAGAAACAAAACAGACAGATGAAAAAAGTAAAAAATATATAGGCAAAAGAGTTAGTTTTAATATGGAATTTATAGAAAAGGGAAAATCCTTTACTATGAAGGAAACTGAAGGAATTGGCTACATAAAAACAAGTGCTGTTAATAATTGTCTTGTAGATGGAAATGATGTTTATATAGAAACTAATAATAGAATATATAAATTTAGTAAAAGATAAGAAAGTGATAAATTAGTTAATTAATATATCATTTGTAATTAATAAGAATCTCATGAGGGAGACTAAAATGAAAATAGAAATAGACAAAAAACTATTAAAGTATGGAATATATGTTACCATGACATCAATTGCTATTTATATTGCATATGTTATCATTTCAAATGCAGCAGATATTTTTGCATATGGGTTAAATGCAGCTGCATATATTATGAAACTCATTAAGCCGCTCATAATTGCAGTAGTAATTTCATACCTTTTATATCCTGTTGTAAGGTTTATTGAAAATGGATTTGGAAAAATACAGTTTATAAATATAAAAAAACAAAGTACAAGAAGGTCTTTTGCAGTTATATTGTCATATGTTATTATTGCTGCATTTTGTCTGGCTTTAATATGTGGAATTTATTTTATGATAGGAGGACAGATTTCTAAAAATACAACCATATTGAATATACTAAATGATTTATATTCATATTTTAATTCAAGTATTTTTGATTTTTCATCAATAAATGAAACATTAAAAAATCTTGATTCTCCATATATAAAAGAAATAAAACCATATATTATTGATGGAATTCAATATATTCAGAAATATGCATCACAAAATTTAAGCAGTGTAAGCAATTATATTTTTTCTTTTGGAAGCAGTATAGTAACATTTCTTATATCATTAATATTAAGTATTTATATTCTTAATGATATAGATTATTTTATAGGATTATGGAAGAAAATATATAAATTAATATTCAGAGAAAGCAAGATAGGAAAGAATATTAATTATGTGTTAAAAACTGTTCATGTAACTTTTGCAAAATATATTAAAGGACAATTTTTAGAAGCTGTATGTGTAGGAGTTTTATCATGTATAGCTTTGTATATTGCAGGTATAGACTATGCAATTGTAATAGGTATTATTTCTGGAATCTGCAATATGATACCATATGTAGGTCCATTAATAGGAATAATACTGTCAGTTATAATGGCACTTCTTAATGGAAGTATATTAAAGGCTGTATATGCTATAGCAGCTATGCTTATAGTACAGCAGATAGACAATAATATTCTTGCACCTAAAATAGTTGGTGAAAGTGTAGGACTTCATGCTGTTTTTACAATGATGGCTATACTTATTGGTGGAAATGCAGGAGGATTATTAGGAATGCTGCTTGCAGTACCACTTGCGGCATCAGCAAGACTGCTGTTTAATAACTGGTATGATGAGTATACTAAAAAAAATGAAAATAAATGATTATAAAAAGAAGGCTGCCACAAATGTGACAGCTCTTTTTGCAGAAAATTAAATAAGAAGGCATAATGAAAAAATAAATATTAATAATAAACTTATTAGTATTTCCTCATATTTAATTATAAATGATAGAAGTATAGAATTTTTTGTAAAGTCATACATAAAGAAAAATATCATAGATATAATAAATGTGAAAATAATACTTAGTGAAAGGTCTATATTTATTAAGGCTGAAGAAAATAAAATAAAAAAATTATTTAAAGTTAAGTAATATGCAAATTTAATACATCCTTTAATATCCAGCAGGTTTGAAATTTTTATCTGAATCAGTTCAGGATTGTTTAGTACTATTTTATGTTTCTCATACTCTTCTAAATAAAATGAAGTATCCAAACCATTTTCAAATTCTTTTTTCTTTTTAAATTGTGAAAAATAATACGCAGCATAAATGATAAGGATGAAATAACCAAAATAGGATAAAACAACACTGCCAAAAATTAAAACTATGATTTTTCCAATATACATTGAAACAAAAGTTCCAATACTAAAAAGGAAACTTAGAAAAATAATGTTATATCTGTTTAAAGCATTATTTCTTTCATTAAGAACTTTATTAATTCTTAAAATTGGAATAAGAATAGTAAATATCATTAAAAAAGCTTTTAAATAAATCATGTTAAGTACCTTAATATTTTTCTATTAATATTATTATATTTAATTGTATAAAAAGTTGATACAGGAAAAAATATAATGAAAGAAATAAGGCAGCTGAGAATGTTTTAAACATATAAATAAATTTATTCTTTAAAGGGGGACAAAATTATAATTTATTTACATATGTTTAATGGTGTGATAAAATACATTTAATGTTTAAAAATGAAAAAGGAGTGATTTTTGTGGGGTTAATAACACCGTAGACAGAATAATTATATTTATTATGAAGATACGAGGAGTAGTTGAAGGATTATATCTGACAGGTACAATGAGTTAAAATTAAGAATTAATTATTAATACTTTATAATAAATATATTCAGGGGGCGTAATTATGTTAAATTATAAAAAATATAAAAGATTTGAAACTGTTAATTATAAGGAGAGAAGCTGGCCAGGCAAAGAAATAACAAAAGCACCAATTTGGTGCAGTGTTGACCTAAGAGATGGTAATCAGGCACTTATAAATCCAATGACTGTTCAAGAAAAGATGGAATTTTATAATTTGCTTATAAAACTTGGTTTTAAAGAAATTGAGATAGGCTTTCCATCTGCATCTCAGATAGAGTATGATTTTTTAAGAAAATTAATTGAAGAAAATCATATTCCGGATGATGTTTATGTACAAGTTTTAACACAGGCAAGGCCACATTTAATAAAAAGAACATTTGAATGTTTAAAAGGTGTTAAAAAAGCAATTGTTCATATATATAACTCAACTTCTGTTCTTCAGAGAGATGTGGTTTTCAACATGGGCAAGGAAGAAATTAAAAAGATGGCTGTAGATGGGACAAGGCTTGTAAAGGAATATGCAGAAGATTTTGAAGGCGAAATAGTTCTTGAATATTCGCCTGAAAGCTTTACAGGAACAGAAGTAGATTATGCATTAGATATATGTGATGCAGTAATGGATGAATGGGGTGCATCAAAGGATAAGAAAGTAATAATAAATCTTCCATCAACAGTTCAGATGGATACTCCAAATGTATATGCTGATCAGATTGAATGGATGAGTGATCACTTTAAGGACAGAGAAAGAGTTATCTTAAGTGTACATCCACATAATGACAGAGGAACTGGAGTTGCTGATGCTGAACTTGCTCTTCTTGCTGGTGCAGACAGAGTAGAAGGAACTCTTCTTGGAAATGGTGAAAGAACAGGTAATGTTGATATTTTAACTGTTGCATACAATATGTTTGCACATGGCGTTAATCCTGAACTTAACATTGAAAATATAAATGAAATTGTGGAAGTTTATGAAAGATGTGTTAAGATTCCGGTTCATGTAAGACATCCTTATGCAGGCAATCTTGTATTTACAGCATTCTCAGGGTCACATCAGGATGCTATTAATAAAGGTATGAAGAAATATCAGGAAAGACAGGATAAAATTTGGGAAGTTCCATATCTTCCGATTGATCCAAGTGATATTGGACGTGAATATGAAGCTTTAGTCAGAATTAACAGTCAGTCTGGAAAAGGCGGAATTGCCTTTGTAATGGATCACTGCTATGGCTTCAAGCTTCCAAAAACAATGCAGAAGGAATTTGCTGATGTTATTCAGAAAATATCAGAAAAAGTTGGAGAAGTTTCTCCTGTTCAGGTTATGGAAGCATTTAAAAAGGAATATTTGGATAGAAAAGATGTTATTACAATAGAAAAATGTAAATTTCATGATCATGTAGCTATAGATGGTGAAAATGATACAAGAGCAGAAATTATTCTTACCTTTAAGGGTGAACAATTCAACATTGAAGCTATAGGGAATGGACCAA
>CAZLOP010000023.1:0-12349 GCA_964561205.1 uncultured Clostridium sp.
TCAATAAGAAAAGAGGACTCATGGATTTTGAATTTATAAAAATGTGTTTCAATATGGTATTATCACTATGTGTAATATTAATATTAATATTTATATTAGCAAAAATATCAGGAAATAAGATTAATAGTATTAATAATAAAAAGTATATGAGAATTGTAGACAGATTAATGATAACAAAGGACAGCAGTCTTATAATAGTGAAGGTAGGCAGCAAGGCATATTTATTATCATGTGGGTCTAAAAATATAGATAAAATTGATGAAATACCAATACAGGAAATAGAAAAAATTGAGATTAAAAAGCAAGAATCCATACAAGAAATGCAGAATATTTATGGAAATCTATTGAATAAGATTAGAGAAGGTAAGGGTAGAAAGCATGAAGATTGAAAAGAAAAAAGCAGTAGTAATTATTATAATGGCTTTAATGTTTATTGGTATAAACAGCTTTTGTGCATATGCAGCACCAAATAATATTACAGTGCCGCCAGTAAATATTTCAATTGGAAATGGACAGGGAGAGCCTCAGGATTATGTTTCAAGTATAAAAATACTTCTATTCTTTACAGTTCTTTCAATACTGCCATCACTTGTAATAATGGTAACTTCTTTTACCAGAATAATAGTTGTTCTTTCATTATTAAAGAATGCGTTAGGTGCAGCACAGGCATTACCAGCACAGGTTATTACAGGTTTGGCGTTATTTTTAACATTATTTATTATGCAGCCGGTTTATAGTGAAATGAATAAAAATGCTATCCAACCCTATTTAAAACAAGAGATAAATCAGGAAGAAGCTATTCAGATTGGTACAAAACCTTTAAAGGAATTTATGCTGAAGCAAACACGACAAAAAGATTTAAAATTGTTTTTAGAAATTAGTGGTTCTGAAAAAACAACATTTGAGGATTCAAGTGAAATTCCAATAACAACATTAATACCTGCATTTGCAATAAGTGAACTAAATACAGCATTCCAAATTGGCTTCTTAATATACCTGCCTTTTATAATAATGGATATGGTTATTGGTAGTGTTCTTATGTCAATGGGTATGATGATGTTACCACCAGCTATGGTATCCCTTCCATTTAAGCTATTACTTTTTGTTATGGTAGATGGATGGTATCTGCTTACAAAAGCACTGGTTATTAGTTTCTCGTGAGGTGGGTTTAAATGAGTCAGGCATTATTAAATCAAGTAATTAAAGATGGTGTTATAACTGCTGCAAAAGTAGCAGCTCCAATTTTGGTGACAATGTTAGTAGTAGGCTTATTAATTAGTATTATACAGGCAACTACACAGATACAAGAGCAGACATTAACTTTTTTGCCAAAAGTATTAGCAGCTGCAGCTATTGGAGTTTTTTTAGGCAGCTGGATGTTACAAACAATTGTATCTTATACAACAAGGATATTTGAAATAATAACTAATATTACTACATAGAGGAGGTAGAGTATGATTGATACAGCCTACTTTCTTGCATTGTTTTTTATAAATTTGAGATTAACTGCATATTTTATGGTATCAGATATATTTTTTCCAACAGGAACGCCTAGGATGCTTAAAGCAATGTTAGGAATACTTGTGTCTTTTATGGTTATTAAAGGGGTTGACTATACTGTTTTAAATACTCAGATAACAAGCAATTACTATTTAGTATTGTATGGCATTAATGAAGTAATGACAGGAATTATGTTTGGTTTTGTGACTAATATAATATTTATGTGCATACGATTTGCTGGTGCTTGGATGGATTTTCATGTAGGTTTTATGATGACTTCAATAGTTGATCCTGCAACGAATACAAATTCAACTTTATTGGGAAATCTTACATATATGACTGCCATAATATTATTTTTTATAACAAATGGTCATCATGTAGTAATAAATTGTTTAGTAAGTTCTTTTAAAGTATTATCTATAGGAAGCAGTATGCTAACTCAGGATAATATTATGAAAATAATACAAGTTATTATTGAATATTTTGTATTAGGTATAAAAATAGCAATACCAATTGTGTTTATAATTTTAATAATTGATTTATGTCTTGGTCTTATTACAAAAGTAGTTCCTACTATTCCTGCAATGATTTTTGGAGTGCCAATAAAGGTTTTAGTAGGATTGCTGTCATATTTGGTTGTATTACCAATGATTTTTAAGATAATTATTGGAGCAATACAGGATTTATCGAAAATATTTGAAAGTTTATTGGCTGTAGCACAGTTTCTTCCTATAGTATTAATTTTTGCAGATGATGATAAAACAGAAGAAGCTACTCCAAAGAAGATGTCAGATGCTAAAAGGAAGGGTCAGGTTGCAAGAAGTAGAGAAGTTAATAATGCCTTTTCTATAGTTACATGCACATTTCTAATAGCTTCTTTTTCAGGAACTTTAGCAAAGACATTAAAAGAAATTGCTGTTTATTTCTTTTCACTTCCCAATTTAAAATCATTTACATATATAGCACTTAATGAATTATTAATAGTTGGTATAATTAATGTAGGAAAAATAATTTTGATATTTGCAGTTCCAATGTTAGTTGTAGGAATTTGTGCAAGTGTTTTGCAGACTGGATTTATATTTACCAAAGAACCTCTTAAATTCTCTTTAGGTAAGCTTAAACCTAAGTTGGGAATGAAAAATATTTTTTCCATGAGAAGTTTATTAAATTTTGTTAAAAATATTGTAGTTATTGTTGTTATGTCTTATATTGCATATAAATTTATAAAAGATAATTATGATGCAATTATGGCTATTTCATATTTGAGCTTGCCATCTATACCAGTTGAATTTAAGAATTTAGTTGTCAGCATATTTAAAAAGGCATGCTTGGTAATGATTGTTGTTGCACTTGTAGATTACTATTTGCAAAAAAAGATGCATAAAAAAAGTATGAAAATGAGCAAACAGGAAGTTAAAGATGAGTATAAAAATGCAGAAGGTGATCCACAAATAAAAGCTAAAATAAAACAAAAGCAGAGAGAAATTTCTATGAGAAGAATGATGCAGTCTGTAAGTGATGCAACAGTAGTAATTACAAATCCAACTCATTTAGCTATTGCTATAAGATATGTCGAGGATGGAAGTATGGAAGCACCTAAAGTAGTAGCAAAAGGTGCTGATTATTTGGCAATAAAGATAAAAACAATTGCAAAATCTCATGATGTGCCAATTGTTGAAAATAAACCACTTGCACGAATAATGTATGACAGGGTTGAAATTGATGAAGATATTCCACAGGATTTATATCAGGGTGTTGCAGAAATATTGGCAGTAATTTTAAAGATAAAGAAGTAGAGAGGGATGAAACATTTTGGAGTTAGGTAATAAAAAGTTTAATATTAAGAATAATTTTGATGTTATAGTTTCAATAGGCGTTATTGGAATTGTAATTATGATGATAGTGCCTCTTCCACAATTTTTAATGGATTTGCTACTTGCAATGAATATAACAATATCTATAGTAATTATATTAATTACTATGTTTACAACAAATGTTCTTCAGCTTTCTGTATTTCCAACTTTGCTATTGGTAACAACTTTGTTTAGATTAGCTCTTAATATATCTTCAACAAGGCTTATATTAACTGAAGGTAAAGCAGGAAACATTATAGAAGCATTTGGAGAGTTTGTTATTGGTGGTAACTATGTTGTTGGTATAGTAATTTTCTTAATTTTAATAGTAATTAATTTTATGGTTATTACAGCAGGTTCAGGAAGAGTTGCAGAAGTTGCAGCTAGATTTACACTGGATGCAATGCCAGGTAAACAGATGAGTATTGATGCAGATTTGAATTCTGGTGTAATTGATGAAAAAACAGCTATTAAAAGAAGAGAAGATCTGCAGTCAGAAGCAGATATTTATGGAGCTATGGATGGTGCTTCAAAATTCGTAAAAGGAGATGCTACTGCAGGGCTTATAATAACTGCTATTAATATACTTGGTGGAATTATAATTGGAGTTCTTCAAAAAGATATGGCTATTGCAGATGCAGCACAGACATATACCAGACTTACTGTTGGTGATGGACTTGTAAGTCAGATACCAGCATTGTTGATTTCAACAGCTTCTGGTATACTTGTAACTCGTTCAGGAAGTAAGGAAAATTTAGGAGAAACATTAACTACTCAGTTAACTGCATTTCCAGTTGTTAGTGCTATAGCAAGTGGAATTATGTTATTTTTAGCATTAGTTCCTAATATGCCTAAGATTCCATTCTTAAGTGCAGCAATAGCAACAGGTTTTTTAGCATATACGCTGTATAAGGAAGAAAGTAAAAAAGCTATACGTGAAACTATTTCTGAAGAAGACGAAATAATTGAAGCAGAACGTAAAGAACCTGAAAATGTTATGAATCTAATTAATGTTGAGCCAATGGAAGTTGAAATAGGTTATGGTCTGATTCCACTTGCAGATGAGACAGCAGGTGGTGACTTATTACAAAGAATAGCATCTGTAAGAAGGCAGTGTGCTATTGAAATGGGGATAGTAGTTCAGCCTATAAGAATTAGAGATAATCTTCAGTTAAAAACTAATGAATATGTAATAAAAATAAGGGGTACAGTTGTTACCTCTTCTGAATTGATGCCAAGTATGCTTTTATGTATGGATCCAACAGGTGACAATTCAGATATGCGAGGTATTAAGACAATAGAACCAACATTTAATCTTCCAGCAGTATGGATTAATAAAGATCAGAGAGAAGAAGCAGAAATTAAAGGTCTTACAGTTGTTGATCCTACAACAGTTATGGTTACACATTTAACTGAAACTATTAAAAACCATTCATATGAATTACTTGGAAGACAGGAAGTTAAACTTATTATTGATAATATTAAGGAAAAATATAGTGCTGTTGTTGAAGAACTTATTCCAGATCTTCTTACTATTGGTGAGATTCAAAAAGTACTTCAGAATTTACTTAGAGAGAAAGTTCCAATAAAAGATATTGTAACAATACTTGAATCTTTGGCAGATAATTCTAAAAATACAAGAGATATTGAGGTATTAACTGAATATGTACGTTTTTCATTAGCAAGAACTATTTGTAATGTAATTGTAGATGAAGAGAAAACTGTTCATGTTTTAACTCTTTCACCACAAATAGAACAAATTATAGGAAACAATATTCAAAAATCTGTTCAAGGTTCATTTCCAACAGTTGATCCTGACACAACAACACGAATTTTAAATAGTATAAAGAAATCAGTTGAAACAGTATATTTTTATAATAATCAGCCTGTTATATTGGTATCTCCAAATATTAGATGTGTATTTAGAAAATTAATTGAGATGGTATTTCCACATATTATGGTAATATCATTAAATGAAGTACCAAATGATGTTCAAATTAACAGTGAAGGAGTTGTAAATATCTAGATGATTATTAAAAAATATGTTGCCAATAACATTAATGAAGCAATGACAAGAATAAAATTTGAATTGGGCAATGATGCCGTAATAGTTAGTCAGAGAAAGATTAAAAAACCAGGTTTTTTTGGATTATTTTCTGGGAAATTAATTGAAGTAACTGCAGCAGTTGAAAATGCAGAAGATGAACAAATAAGAGAAGTTCCAGTTAAAGAGGAGGTTTTTAAAGAAAAATCTTCTGATGATGAATTTAAGGAATCCATCGAAAGTATAAAAAGAATTATGGAAAAAGAACAGCTTATGTCTGAAAAAGTAGATGTAAGAGATGATATAAGCAGTTCTTCTGCAATTGGACAAAAAATAAAAGAACATAATAAAAAAGTTAATGAACAGGTTGATGTTGAAGAGAGTAATTTAATTAATGATGTAAAAAATGAAGTAAGTGAATTAAAGGGACTTATTAATAAAGTACTTGAAAATACTTCTTCAAGTACCAACGGCTTTAATATATCAGCTAAAGATGAAAATAAGGAATTAATAGAAAAATTAGATGATATGGATGTTGATGAATGTTTTTATGAAGAGATCTGCACAGAAGTAAATGAAAATAAAGATGTTGATACTACAGAGATGCTTAGAGAAATTTTTGAAAGGGACATTTTGATTTCCACAAAAGATTTAAATGGAAAGATTGTCCTTGTTGGTCCCACTGGAGTTGGAAAAACAACTACTATTGCTAAATTAGCAGGAAGATTAGCTTTAGTGGAAAAAAAGAATATAGGACTTATTACAGTAGATACATACAGAATTGGTGCAATAGAACAGTTAAAAACCTATGCAGAAATAATGAATATTCCATTTAGTGTGGTAATTACAACTAAAGAGATGGAACAGGCTATTGAATCTATGAATGAATGTGATGTAATATTAATTGATACAACTGGAAGAAGCAGTAAAAATGCTATGCAGATTTCAGAACTTAGAGCATTTATTGAAAAAGCAAATCCTAACATTGTTAATATGGTTGTAAGTGCTACTACAAAAAATAAAGATATAAAAACCATTTTAGAAGGATATAAGGAATTGAATTACAATAACATAATAATAACCAAGCTTGATGAAACAATATCATATGGCTGTTTATATAATATAGCAAGAATTTCAAACAAGCCAGTAAGTTTTATAACAACAGGACAAAATGTACCAGATGATATTAGTGTACCAACAAAAGAAGATATGTCAATATTTATTTTGAGAGAGGAAACTTTATGTTAGATCAGGCAGAATCATTAAGAAGATTAGTCAATGATGGAAAAATAAATAAAAGAGAAAAGTCTAATAGAATTAAAACAAAAATAATTACAGTTACATCAGGTAAAGGCGGAGTAGGAAAAAGTAATTTTGTAGTCAATTTATCAGTGATTCTTCAAAAAAGAGGTAAAAAAGTATTGATTTTTGATGCGGATATAGGAATGGGAAATGATGATGTTCTTATGGGGTTATATCCTAAATATAATATTTTTGATATAATATTTACGAATATGTCATTGAAAGATATTATTGTGGAGGGACCTTGTGGAGTAAATTTAATTCCTGGAGGTTCTGCTCTTAATAAAATAGGTGAATTAACTGAAAACGAGAAAAATATTCTATTAAATGAACTTGAAGGACTTGCAGAATATGATTATTTAATAATGGATACAGGAGCTGGTGTTAATAAGGATATTTTATCATTTATTTCTGCATCAGAAGAATTAATTATAATTACTACTCCTGAACCTACATCATTAACAGATGCCTATAGTTTAATAAAAGCTACAGATCATTTCAAACTAAAAACAAAAGCTAATATTGTTGTAAACAGAGCTTTTACTAAAGATGAAGGAGAAGAAACATTTAATAAAATGTTTAGAGCAGTGAATCGATTCTTAAAAATTAAAGTGGAATATCTTGGCTGCATATTGGATGATAGAAAGCTGGTTCAAAGTGTTCGTTTACAAAAACCATGTGTTCTGGCTTATCCAATGTGTGATGCAGCTGTAAGTATAGAAAATATTGCTTTAAAAATGCTGGGAGAAAAAGAAAGTTCATCAGATGGAATAAAGAATGTGTTTAAAAAGTTATTTAATGTATTTTCTTAGGAAGGTTAAATTATGCAGAATATAGCCATATCAATGAATAGCAGAATAGAAGCTAAAGGTGATGGGATTATAAAAAACTTTTTGAAATTATGACAAAACAAAGAGCTAATAGATAAAATGTAAAGGGGTATGTTTATGAGTGCAGTTAAGGAAATTGATGGCAAAAAGCAAATAGTTGAAGAATATATTCCGCTGGTTAAGTATATTGCCTCTAGAGTTATGTTTGATAAAAATAAATACATGGAGTTTGAAGACCTTGTGAGTTATGGAATGATAGGGTTAATGGATGCTATTAATAAATATGATAGCAGTAAAGGAATGAAATTTTCATCTTATGCATCTATAAGAATAAAAGGAGCAATGATAGATGAACTTCGAAGAAATAGACCCATTTCTAAAGGTGCAATGGATAAATTAAACAAATATAATAAAGCTGTGGATGAACTTCAGTCTCAATTACTAAGAGAACCAAACAATAAGGAAATTGCAGAATATTTAGATATTTCAATTGGAGAGGTTGCTGAAATTGAAAATTGTATAAATTACATATCAATGGTATCTCTTGAAAATGTGATTTTTTCCGATGATGAGGATATGACCTTAATGGGAATAATTGAAGATAAGAATAGTCCAAGTCCAGATAGTGTTTTACAGGAAAAAGAGCAGCTTAATGTATTAGCAAAAGCCATTGAACTTTTAAAAGAAAAAGACAGAACAATTTTAAATTTATATTATTATGAACGTCTTACTTTAAAAGAAATAGGCTCAGTACTAGGGGTTTCAGAATCACGTATTTGTCAGCTTCACAGCAGAGCAATAGTTAATTTACGTGAATGTATGAAAAAGTTACACTATATTGATTAGTCCGAAGAGGTGTAGATTATGTTTCCTGTTTTTATATTGATAATTGGAATAGTACTTGTTATATATAGTTATCTGCTTATGAGAAAAAATAATGAAATAGATGGTAACAAAGAATCGTTTGATCTTATGCTTCGAAATAATAAAGAGCAAATGAGTGATTATAAGATGGAAATAGGGCTTTTAAGGAAAGATGTTGGTGAAAGCCTTACAGAACTACAACAGGATATAATACAAATAAGGCAGGAATTAAATAAAATTAAAGGAAATTCTAATTTTAACGAGAATATATATATGGATGAAAATGTTTCTCCTGAAGAAACAAGTATGGCTGAAAAAGCTAAGGCTATAAAGGAACTTTTGGATTTAAATATAGCTGATGATGATATCTGTAAAAAACTCTCTGTCAGTAAGGGGGAGGTATTATTAGTAAAAGGTTTATACAAATAATAAAAGGAAAATTACTCTTTCTTTTAGATAGAAAAGTGTTATTTGGCATAGGAATTGGATTAATTTTAGGTGTATTGTGTACACTTGGATATAAGTATGAAAAATCCTTTTCTGATTATCAAATTGAAGAAAGAGCTAGAGAATTAGGAATGATTTATGAAAAAGATCAAAAGGCTATTATAAAAGGAGTAGATGAAAAATGATAAGAGGGCTGTATTCATCAATTTCAGGATTGATTACCCTGCAGCATGAAGAGGAAACTGTAAGTAATAATATTGCAAATGTTAATAATACTGGATATAAGAAATCGCTTTTAGTTAAAGAGAGTTTTGAAGATGTAATGTTGTCTAATAGACAAAAATTAAGTGGCAGTAATTATGTAAGAAATAATATTGGAACACTTAATCTTGGAGTAAAGACTGATGATGTAAAGACTGTATTTACTCAGGGTGCATTTAAATCTACTGAAACTCAGACAGATTTTGCCATAGATGGACGTGGTTTTTTTGTAGCTCAAAATGGAAATAATCGTGTTTTTACAAGAGACGGAAACTTTAAGATTAATAATGAAGGATATTTAATTACTAATGATGGATGTCAGGTTCTTGGTCAGAATAGTGTGACTAATGAAATTGAACCTATTTATATAGGGAATAATAAATTTTCATTAGATGGTGAGAACAATATAAATATTGAAGGAATAGGAATAACTGATAAGTTATTAACAGCAGATTTTGATGATGCCAGTTATGACACATTAGAAATGCTTGGTGAAAATTATGTAACAGATAATCCTCCAATTTATGATGCTGATGTAAAAGTTAAGCAATTTGTTTTAGAAGGTTCTAATGTTGATTCAACTGAACAAATTACAAAGCTGATGGAAATTAAAAGAAACTTTGAAACTAATCAGAAATTAATAAAAATGCAGGATGAAACATTGGAAAAAGCTGCTACTCAAATAGGAAAAGTATAAGGGGGGAGTTAAATGAATAACATATTTTCAATTTCCAAAAGTGGTATGAATGCATATCAGGAAAAGTTAGATTATATTGCTAATGACTTGGCAAATATGAGTACAACTGGATACAAAAGTACAGATATAGGTTTTAAAGATCTTCTTACAGAGACATTGGATAGAAAAGGTACTCCGCTTAATGATAAAACTGCTGTTAACGGAACTGGTGTTAGAACAGGTATTAATTATTCAAAAAATACTCAGGGAAATTTGTTAAATACTGGTGGGAAGACTGACCTTGCTATTGATGGAGAAGGTTATTTTGCAATATATCAAGGTGATGGGACTATTGCATATACAAGAGATGGTAATTTAAAAGTTGATGCTAATGGTACATTAGTTGATGCATTAGGAAACAAAGTATATATACAATATGCAGGGGAGGCCTCAGAAGGAGAGCCTGCATTAAAGGCAGATGATTTATCAATTAATCAAAATGGTGAAATCTCAATGAAAATTGGAGAAGAAATGGTTGATATAGGTAAGATACCTTTATTTACAGCTATTGGAGATAAAAGCTTTATACCAATAGGAAATAACTATTTTGTTCCAACAGAAGATGCTCAAGTTACTGAATCAACTGATTATGATATAATACAAGGAATGTTAGAAGGATCTAATGTAAATGTAGGAGAAGCATTTACAGATATGATTCTTTCACAAAGAGCATTTCAGCTAAATTCAAAAGCTATATCTGTAGCTGATGATTTATGGGGAATGATAAATTCAATGAGATAATTTATTTAAAGTATTTAGAAGGCTGTTGCATTAATTTGTGACAGCCTTTTTAAAATACTTTACATAAGGAAAAATTACAAGTAAAATTAATATTGGATTGTAAATTTAATGAAGTAGTATTTATAAGGAGGAACTTATTGTGAAAGATTTTGTTTACATAACTGGACATAAGAATCCTGATTCAGATTCAATTTGTGCAGCACTTTCATATGCAGATTTTAAGACAAGGACAACTAATCTTAAAGTTAAACCAGTACGTCTTGGAAATGTTAACAACGAAACTCAATTTATTTTAGATTATTTTGGTGTAAAGGCTCCAGAGTTATTAGAGACAGTTAAGCTAAAAGTAGAAGACCTGGATATAGATAATATAGAACCAATATTACCAGAAACATCACTAAAAAATGCATGGAATGTAATGAGAGATAATCATCTTAAATCACTTCCAGTAGTAGATATCAAAAATAGATTAAAAGGAATAGTATCTATTTCAAACTTAACATCTTCTTTTATGGATATATTAGATAATAAAATATTATGTAAAAGTAATACCAAAATTGACAATATAATAGATGCTTTAAATGCTACACCAGTATATATAAACGAAGACTGTGAAAAATTTAAAGGTAAAATAGCTGTAACAGCAATGCTTCCAGAAACTCTTCAGGAAATAGTAGAAGAGGGAGATGTAGTTCTTGTAGGGGATAGACCAGATGTACAAGAAGCATTAATAGATATAAAAATTTCATTAATGATAACTACAGGTTCTCATGTATTAACAGAAGATTTATTAGAAAGAGCAAAGAAAAATGGAGTTACTGTAATTAGTACGCCATATGATTCATTTACAGCATCAAGATTATTACTTCAAAGTATACCAGTTGGTTATGTTATGGCAACTGATGATTTAATATCTTTCTCAATTGATGATTTAGTTGAAGACATACAGGAAATAATGGCAGAAACAAGATATCATAGCTATCCTGTAACTGATGAAGATGGAAAAGTAATAGGGACTGTTTCAAGATATCACTTAATTTCTAACAAGAAGAAAAAGGTTATTCAGGTTGATCATAATGAAAGAGCACAATCTGTTGATGGATTAGAAGAAGCAGATGTTATTGAAATAATTGATCACCACAGAGTTGCTGATATTCAAACAAGTAACCCAATATATTTCAGAAATGAACCAATAGGAAGCAGTTCAAGTATAGTTGCTAAATGTTTCTTTGAAAGAGGAATTAATCCTTCAAAAGAAATTGCAGGACTTTTATGTGGAGCAATAATTTCTGATACATTATTATTCAGAAGTCCAACTTGTACTGAGCAGGATAAAGAGATATGCACAAAACTTGCAGAAATTGCTGGTATAGATGTGGATAAGTTTGCGACTGATATGTTTAAAGCAGGTACTTCATTAAAGGGTAAAACAGTTGATGAAATATTCAATGCTGATTTCAAGCCATTTAAAATGGGTGATGTAAAAATTGGTGTTGCACAAGTTAATACTATGGACATAGATGGATTTATGCCATTGAAAGATGACATGATGAATTATATGGCTTCTAAGGCAGAATCAGAAAATTATGATGTTGTAATGTTATTATTAACAGATATAATAAAAGAAGGTTCTCAAGTATTAGTTGCTGGAAGCAGACCTGATTATGTTGAAGCAACATTTAATGTTACATTAGAGGATTCAATGGCATTCCTTCCTGGAGTATTATCAAGAAAGAAACAGGTAGTACCACCATTAACAGCAGCAGTTAAT
>CAZLOP010000024.1:0-7381 GCA_964561205.1 uncultured Clostridium sp.
TAATATAATTTATCAATACTATTCACTTCATCAATAAGATTTATTTTTTCTATCATAAAAATCATCTCCTTATACTAATTATAATAAACCTGTTTGATTAATCTGTACAGACGATTATTTTGATTGTATTAATCGATTTTTTTGATAGCTAATTTTAGTAGTATATATTTTAGAAGTAATAACATTGTCCACTACATTTGCCTTTAAATATTTCATTTTTAATTATTTCTTCATAATTCTTTTCATTCTTGTTTAATAATATTAATGCTTTTTTTAAACCCATAACATCCTTTTCCATATTATCAATAAAGTTTCCTCTGCCCACAACTTTAAGATGAGTAACTCCTGCTTCTTTTAACTTTTTTAAAGCACATAATCCACACCCAGAACTGCCTATAATGTACTTATCTGTAGTACCATGAGTTTCATTGTATTCTTCTTCACTTTCCTCATAATACTGCTCTATCTTTTTATCAACATCACCAAAGTGTTCACAGTCTTCAGATGTTTTTGCCATTATATACGGAATCTTACATAAATGAGCCATTTCATCACAATGAAGAGAACTGCAGAATGCCCCTGTATAATGGCATCTTTCATTTAAAATAAATGCTTCATACTCAAGATTTTTAACTTTATTTGTACTTATACATTCTTTCATATCATCAATACTATTTTTTCTGTGAAATATATATCTTGAAATATTAAACTGATTTAAGAATTCTATAGAATATCTGTTTATTTCTGCACATTCTCCACTTAAATGTATCTTACATTTTATATTATTCTGTTTAAGATACAATAAAAGTGCAGCATCTGCAATAATAAATGTGTCAAAACCAATACTCATCAGACGTTTCATAATATCTGCTATTAATTTGTATTGTTCCTCAGCATAGTATATATAATTAAATGCTATTTTTATGGGTACTTTATATTTATCTACCATTTTTCTTAATATTTTCATATCTTCAAAAGAAGTCACCTGAACATTATAGTAGATTACTTCCCTTCTGTTTAAAGGAAATAATGTACCATATTTACTCGTCCATTCATATGGTACATACCCCATAAAAACTTCATCTGCACCTGCTTCTGCCAGTCTTTTATAATCATCAATATCTCCAAGGCCTGCTACTATTTTCATACTATATTCCTTCTTTATATAAAATTCAAAACTATTCTGTCAATACCATTTTTAACATAATACTGCAATTCTAATTCATTTCTAAGCAGAGTATCATCAAATGCAAAAAGAGAATTATATCTTCCTACCATTTTTAAATGTTTAGGATATGCAAATATATACTCCCTGCAATATTTAGGGCAGTTATTTACAAGCACCTGTTTTCCCCTGTCTAAATTGCTGCACATTGCATAAAGTGTACAATACTGAGATACATTAGTAATATAAAATGGCATATGCATACTATGCCTGCCTTCTGGTATTTTAATTTTATAGGTGCAGCTTTCATATTCATATCTTTTTATATTATACTCGTTTAAAAATTTCCTGAATTCTTCATTATTAAGGCTATTCTCTGCCAGCATTTTTTTATTTTCTTCATAACCTTTCTTATATGCAAAACGAGGATCTTTTTTTCTCTTATTCAATAAAATTCCAAGATTAAAATCAAAATAATCTTCTTTACCTCTGCAAAGTTTAAGCATTCCCCAGTCATTTATTATAATTTCAATTTTTTTATCATTAATCACACACCATTTATATATACTATTTATAATTTCTTCATTTTTTTTAATGTAACATTCACGCATATAAGTAAAGCATATGGTTATATTTATTTTCTCATTAAATGCTTTATCCATCATCTTCATCAGAAGCTCTAAAGATGGAAATAAATTATGACAGAATTCATTTCCTATGTAAATTCTTGAAATATTCCGTTTGAAAAGTTCATGTTCATTTATATAATTTTCACATAAATACATATGCTTAAATGTATTTATATCATTTAATAAATATTTTTCATATAATTCACCATTATTAATTTCTACTGCAAGTTCTAAATTATTGAAATTGTCTTTATTAAAATTATTGTAGTTTAAATTTGAAAACCATTCTTTTTTCTGCTCATTATAAAAATTATAAAAGTCATAATCTTTTTCTGCTGGATATCCCACCATTTCTTCTGAAAACTCATTTTCATATCCATAGTTTTTCAGAGTTACATATCTTGAATAATCTCTAAATGCTTTTCTTAAATTATTTTCATATTCTTTATTACTTATTTTAAATGTATAACTAAAATAAAATTCTTCTTTACTATTATTACTTATTATATAATCTGAAATAATTAACTCATTATATCTATAAGCCTTAAAATCATAAAAACATATTTTTAATTTTGTTATATTATTTAACTTATTTAAAACGCGTACTGTAACTGAATCTGGAGATATTTTTAATATGCGTACTTCTCTGCTGTCTAACAAACAGGTTATTAATCCTCCTGGTAATAACTCTGCTTCTTCTTTTTTCAAAATACCGCCTCCATTTCATAAGAACAATGATATCTTACAATAAACATAATTTTATACTATTTTTGATAATCAAAAAATTTTCCTTTATAAATATTCTCATTCCCTAACTTCTTTGCAGATATTCTAAACTTAACGCAACCATCTGGACATACAACATCTTTTGTATACTTACCATTTCCACCTATATTTTCCAAATCCCCACCACTTCTTACAGCCTCCATTATTGGAAACATAATCATCATTACTTTAGAACAAATTCCTTGTCCATTCTTGTTTACAGGACAACCATATGTACATATATACTTATCTCCAATTTCCTCTCCATTTCTGCAATATCCCTCTGTATGATCACTTGCAAGAAAACCTATCACCTCAATTTCCCATTCATATTCTTCATCATACCACTTTTTCATAATCAACCTCCAATTTTTAATTTTACCAAATACTTTATCTTTTAATTATTTTCCGAACCGGTCTTACATACTTAAAATATCGTTTAGGATTAAAATAAAAATAAGCTATTCTGCCAGGAGTAGTATCCAGACAATATCCATTCTCATTAAAATCAAATTCTGCCATAGTCTTTTCAATTTTTTCCTCAACACTGCGATTTTCTTGTTCATAATTGAATGGTCCATGTTCAAAAACAATATACTCATCTTCAGGAACATCAACCATAAACATTTGCTTTGGTATTTCACCTTTATAATCTAAAGGAAGACGTACACCATAACATTCTGTACGTGGAATGCCCCAATCACAAAGCCTGCCATCTGGATCATTAATATAAGCCATAATCTGACCACTTCCGCTATTTACTTCACTTCCCCTCTCGTCATCTAATTTACCTTTTATACTATCAAGCAAGCCACAAATTGTTTCTAAATCCTGTCCTTGAATTAAATTTTGTTTTTTCCAAAAATCCCAATATCCATTGCTTTCATAATTTTTAATATATAAAAATTTATGAGCAGGGATTGTTACAAAATAAATTTTTACATCATCTGCAGATTTTATCATGCCAATTTCACTCATTCCTAAAAAGTAGCGGTCAAAAGCTGTAATTTTTGTACGAAGAACAACAGGCCTAGGTTTTTTTCTGTACTCACTTGGAGTTATATTATATATTGCTTTGAAAGCCCTTGTAAAAGCCTCATGTGACGAAAAACCATAATCAAAAGCAATATCCAAAAAACTTTTATCACTATCACGAACCTCTTTTAATGCAAATGCTAATTTTCTGTTTCTCAAATAGTCTCTAAACTTCATACCAGATACTTCTTTGAATTTTCTTGTTGTATAAAACTCCGAATAACCTAATTTATTAGAAAGAAATCGCAGTGTTAGTGCTTCATCGTTATAATCTTTAATACATCTATCAATCTCATCAACAATTATTTGAATTTGCTTTTGCCACTCGTACATTGTGATTTGTTCACCTCATTTCAACCACCTATATTTATTATAAACATAATACAATAATATCACTTGATTTTACTTGTCATCAATTACTCTATATTAAAAACATCTGCCTTATCAAAAGAAAAGACATGCAATGAAATTTAAATTTTATTTGCATGTCTCTTCTTTTCGGTGATTTACTACCAAACTACAAAGAATTTATATACTTACTATATTGAATAAATATCTGAAAACTCAATGTTACATGTTTCAACTTTTGATATTATCTGTTTTTCATATGCACGACTTTCTTTCTTTTCTTCTACTGTGTTTATTGGAAGCGTAAAAACAAACTTTGCACCTTTTTCTTCAGATGTATCTACATAAATTCTTCTCCCATGCATTTCAACAAGAAGTTTTACTAAAAACAATCCTATTCCTGTTCCCTCTGCTTTTCTTGTTAATAGATTTTCAGATTGTGTAAATCTTTCAAATATTCTATCCTTTTCATCTTCAGATATTTTATCTCCATCATTTTTTACACTTATTACAGCTTCATTTTTTATTTTATCAATATCCACAAATACTTCAATGTTGCCATTTTCATATGTATACTTTAGAGCATTTGAAAGAAGATTAAGTATTATACGTTCTATCTTTATAGGATCACATGCTAAAATTATTTCTTCTTCCATTGTATCAAATATTATATTTCGCTTATTTTCATTTAAATACCCAACAACTGACATTACAATATCTTCAACTACACTGACAATATTGTAATTTCCAAGCTCTAGATTATAACTTCCACTATCTATTTTATTAATGTCCATAATATTATTAACTATTTTTAAAAGCCTATACGAATTTTGTTTAATTCCTTTTAAATATCTATTTATATTATCATCCAATTTATTGCAGTTATCGCACTTATTAAATTTCTCTGTCAGAACCTGCTCTGCTGTAAGTATTATATTTAAAGGTGTTTTAAATTCATGAGACATATTAGCAAAAAAATCTGTTTTTAAGCTTTCCATTTCAACTGTCTTTTCTAATTCTCTTTTTTCTCTTTCTAATTCTACACTAATTGTAATATCTTTCCCTGCAAGATAAAATCTATTTTCTTCTTTATTAAATCTAAAATTCCATTCAATGCTCTTATATTTATTGTTACATAAATATCGTATTACAACCCCATCAACCTTTCCATATTTTTTTGCAACTTTATATATGTTTGATACTCTTTTTTCATCATCTGGATGTCTTAATCCTTTATTATTTATTCTTCTTTTAGCCTCTTCTATGTCACACTCAAAAAATTCTTCTAATTTTTTTGTACTGCTTTCATTTTCAAAATATATATGTTCAGAATCACATATAATGTAAAAATCAATTGAACTCTCTAAAAATATCTGAAGTTTTTTCTCACTTTCTTTTCTTTTCTGCAGCTCTAATTTATATTCATTTGTAAGAAGCCTGTTTTTAATTACAATTCCTATTCTATCACACGTACTTCTTATTATATCTTCCTGAACATCTGAATATAGACTTTTATTGTCGTAGTAAACATTTAATATACCGATTAATTCATTTTCAAATTGTATAAAATATGATCGGATATAATTTTGTATGTGTGTTCCATTATAATCTGTCTCCATACACTTATTATTTTTATAAGCAGTAATACATTTTTCCTCATCTTCTATACTTAAATGAAATTTAAAGTCATTTGGAATAATTTCATCACTATATGATTTTAAAAATATTCTCATATTTTTTTCTATTTTATCATAAATAAAAATAGTTATTCCATTTGCTTTTAATACTTCTTTTAATATAAATGGTAATTCGCTTTTTTTATCACTTTGTGTATCATTTAATAATATAAGAGTACTTTTTTCTATTTCTTTATAAAGATTTTCATTAATATTGACCATCTTCCCATTCCTTCATTATATTATGTTTTTTAATTTATATATCAACTAATTCCATCATTACATATAAGTATAGCTTTTAATTGTATTTTTTACAATAAATACATCCTATTTGATATTTACACTATTTTTGCAATAACAAAAATCATATTTTTCCCAAAACTTTTCTTTCCTTATATTAAGACCTTCATATAATTTTTTTACTACATCTGTGTTAATATTATGTCTTTCTCCCATTTCAATGATTGATAATCCAAATAATTCTCTTTCATCTTTTTTATTTTTATTTTCAAAATCTCTTTGAAATGATGTTTTTGTATCAAATGGAAAATTATCTGCTTTATCATATGATTTTTTTATTATATCTTCATTAAGATTTACTTTTTCTTCCCTGCTTAATTTATATATAATATTCATTACTTTTTTTACAACATTACTATATTCTTCATTACTATATATTTCACCTAATGTTTTATTATAATATGCTGTCACAAGACCATATGAAGCTATAAACATAAACTTTGACCATATTTCTTCTATATTTTTTTCAGTCCACTTATATTTTATTGAACTATCATCAAATATTCTGCATATATCATCACATTCAGCATCTCTATTTTTAGGATCTTTACCAAATATTATTGTACAGCTTCCGCCACTTTGACATACTACCCCTGGTGATTCAATATGAGTCCCAACATAAACACATGAAGGAAAAACTATTCCATTTTTTATAATACTTCTTATTCTTGTGTATATATCTACACCATTTAATAACGGAATTATTTTTGTATTATCATCTACTTTATTTTTTAGTTGTAATAGTACATTATTTAAATCATACTGTTTTACACATATAAAACAATAATCAAGCATTGGAAGTTTATCAATATCATCTGTAGCAAGTTCCGGCCTGCATATAATTTCATCTGCACTATTTGTTTTTAATAATAATCCATTCTCCCTTATTTTGTGTAAATGTTTTCCTCTTGCTATAAAATAAACATTATATTCATTATTATTCTCTAATGATTTTGCTATTTTTCCACCAAAGTATCCTCCAACTCCACCTATTCCTATTATTCCTATATTCTTCATTTTTTCGTTCTCTCCGTTGCTAATTTATTAGTAACCTTATATACACATTCTATTTCAAGTTTATATATAAATGAAATACATATTATTTATGATTAATATAACTCAAAATTATAAAAACAGGAATTGTGATACTAATTATTTAGTTCCACAACTCCTGTTAATTTTATGCTGCTATTGATTTTTTAAATATATTCTTTACTCTTCCTTTATAACATAATAAAACTCCGCATACAGCTCCAATTGCTGCCTGAAGAACCTCAAAAGGAAGTTTTATAATTGCATATTCTGGTGTACTATATACATATGCTCTCCCAAATGTATAACCTGCCACCATAATAATTGCACCTACTGTAACACCTATAATAGCTCCCACAGGTTCCTTATCTTTAAATATTTTATTTGCAAATAATGAAATTACTACTGCCTGAATACCATGAGTTGCAAGT
>CAZLOP010000024.1:7391-11880 GCA_964561205.1 uncultured Clostridium sp.
ATAGGTGCAGGATAAAATAAGAAATCTCCTATAAATGCTCCAATTCCCCCTACAATAAATGCTCCTACAGGGTCTAACAAAATTGCTGCTATACATATAACAATATCATTTAAATACAAATGACCTCCTGGTACCGGCATTGAAAATGAACTTAATACAATATTCATTGCCATAAATAGTGCTGTAAAAGTCAGCCATTTTATTTTATTATTACTTTCCATACTACATTCTCCAATCTAAATCGTATTATTTTTTGGAAAATATAAAGCTTTATATTTTTACTATTTTCTCTAAAAGATACCTCTTATTTATAATAGCAAGTCCAAATAATTCTGTAAATTGTATGGATACATTTAATTCATATTATTATTTAAAAAACAACAATGGATTGTTGTACTAATTATTTATTATAATTCCTCACAATTGGATTCAAATGCTTTTTTCACCCAATAGTAAGATTTTTTTGGCACTCTTCTCAAATCCTTTATGTCTTTTTCTGTTCTGTTTACATATACAAAACCATATCTTTTTGCTATTTCACATGCTGAACTTGGAATATCAATTGGTCCCCATGTAACATAGCCTAAACATGGAACTCCATCTTCAAACATGGCTTTCTTCATTTCTACAATATGATTTCTATGATATTCTATACGATAATCATCTTCTACAGTACCTTTTTCATTTAATTCTTCACGTGCTCCCATTCCATTTTCAAGTATAAATACCGGCATTTCACTTCTTATGTATAAATCATTCATTATCCATCTTAAACCAACAGGATCTTTTTCCCATCCCCATTCAGTTGCTTCAAGATATGGATTTTTAATTGTATGTTCCATTACAATCTCATGATATGGTCTGTTATAATCAAATTCACCTTCTGTAAGAGTATTTGAACGATAATATGAAAAAGCAATGTAATCTACAGTATATTTTAATAATTCTTCATCACCATATTCAAACTTAGGCATCCAGCCTCTATTGGTAAGATAATTGACCATATATTTAGGATATTTTCCCTTTGCAAACACATCTACATGAAACCCCTTCATATAATTATAGGCCTGCTGAGAAAAGAGATTGTTTTTAGGTGTACATTTTTCTGGATAATAATTAGTTACAGCACACATGCCACACATTTTACCATCAGGGACTAATTCTCTAAGTGACTTAGTTGCCATGCAGTGTGCTATAAACACATTATGATTTACTGCATATAAATGTTTTGCCAGGCTTTCTCCTTCTGGTATTTCTTCTGCATTGGAAACCCTGAGCATCATTGCATGTAAATTCTGTTCATTAAAGGTCATCCAGTGCTTAACCCTGTCTCCAAACCTTTCCATACACACTCTTGCGTATCTATTAAACAATTCTACTACTTTACGTGATGCAAAACCATTGTAATCCTTTACTAATTTATATGGCATATCAAAGTGAACTAATGTTATCATTGGCTCTATTCCAGCCTTAATGAGTTCATCAATTAAGTTATTATAAAACTGTACACCTTCTTCATTTACTTCATCATCACCATTGGGAATTATTCTGCTCCAACATATAGAAAATCTATAAAAATTGAAGCCCATACCTTTCATTAAAGCTATGTCTTCTTTATATCTGTGATATCCATCAATTGCTATCTTCCAATCTGAAAATTCAGGATTCATAGGTCGTACATCATAAATAGATAAACCTTTTCCACCTTCATCCCATGCGCCTTCTGTCTGAAATGATGAAACTGACCCTCCAAGGTAGAAATTTTCTGGTAATTTGTTTTTCATATATTTCTCATCCCCTTTTTCAATTTATAATAACAATTGTATTTTATTGTTATATTATAGTAAAGATATATCCTTAATGTTATAAAATAGTTTCATTTCTTACTTACATTATTACCTTTTAATAAAATTTTATTTCAAAATTAGTATATTACTTTATTTTAAACAGTAAACATCTATTTTTCAGCTCTGAAAACTATAAAATTATAATATTTATAATACACATCAACTGATTTAAATCCTGCATTTTTAAGCATTTTTATCTGATCAGTCATAGTATCCATTTTATCTAGTTCCATCCTTTTATATGTTTTTTCCTTATCTTCTTCACTAAGAGTACAATTTTTTATATGTTCTACATGATATCCTTTTACTAATTTTTCTGACTCTTCATCTTCCCCCTTAACCTGATCAGCATTAATAAATATTCCATCTTTATCTAATGCATTGTATATATTTTTATACACTTTTTCCTTCTCCTCACTACTCAAATGATGAATTGATAATGATGAAATAATCACATCATAACTATCTTCTCCTATATCCTTTCTATAATCCTGCACTTTAAATTTTACATTTTCAAATTCTGAAAATCTTTGTTTTGCAACATCAAGCATTTCTTCAGCTATGTCAATAAGTCTATAATGTGCTTCTGGATAATCTTTAATTACATACTTTGTAAAAAGACCAGTTCCAGCTCCCAAGTCCAATATTTTTCCATTTTTATTCTTTAATTTAACTAATTCTGCTCCTGTTCCATAAAACACTTCCATCATTGGTATTAAACTTTTTCTTTGAATATCATATTTTTCCGATACTTCATTAAATATTTTTGAAACTCTCGTATCCATAATTCAATCCTCCTTCTAACTATTTATTAGTAATTATACATACTTCTTAACTATAATTGAAATATATATTAGTTATATTTATAATAACTTTTGATTATATTATGCTATATACTTAATACTGAAATATATTTTACAAATAAATGTGAACATGAATTATAATTGGGAACATAACAATTCTTACTTGCACAGGTTTTGCTAGAATAATATACTTATATTTGGTAACATATTCTTATAAAAAACTCATGAAATGAGAGGTCACATATTATGAAAAAGAAAGACATATTAGAATTAAAAAAACGTTTTAAAAAAGATGACTGTACATTTACTAAAATGTGTGGATGCTATGTAGATGGTGAAAAAAACATGGTATTAAAATTCAATGAAACTTTTTTATCTCTTGAAGAAGAAGAATTCTTTAAATATCTAGAAATAGCAAAGAAAGTATTATCAGGCACCATAGGCAATAACATTCTTGAACTTGAATTTCCTTATGCCGAAGAAGCAGATGGCGGCAGGCAGTATGAACTTATGAAACTTAAGAGAAGTCAGCTAAAGGATGAGGATTTATTAAACAATTTCTATGAAAAAGTTATTGAAAGCTATGATTATACTGGTAACTTTTTAATACTTCTATTTCATGATGCCTATGATGTCATAATTAAAACAACTGACAATTCAAAACTTGATGAATCTGAAGAAGTTTATGAATATATTTTATGTGCAATCTGCCCAGTATCACTTTCAAAACCAGGTCTTGGCTACTTTGAAGATGATAACAGAATTGGAGCAAGAATACGTGACTGGGTTGTTGAACTTCCTGCAAACGGATTTGTCTTTCCTGCATTTTCTAATCGTTCAGCAGATGTTAACTCAATAATGTATTACACAAAAAATGCTAAGGATACACACCCAGAATTTATGGAAGAAGTTTTAGGATGCCCTTCAAAGCAGACAGCAGCAGAACAGAAAGAAGTTTTTACTAACATAATAAAAAATGCAATCGGCACAGATGATGAAAACTCTGACAAACTATTAATGGAAATTCAAGATAATCTTAATACAATGGTAGATGATTATAAAAGTGTTAATGATAAAGACAGCGAACCAATTGTATTAACAAATAATGCTATAACTGATATTCTTGTAGAAAGCGGAATTCCAAAAGATATAACTTCAAAAATAGAAAAATGTTATACTCAGGAATTTGGTGACACTCCACCTGTTGCAGAACATTTACTTGATTCAAAACTTCTTGCAGCAAAAGAGCAAAAAAAGAAAGAAGAAAAACTCCAAAAACAAATTGAAGTTCTTCAAAACAAACTAGAAATAACCATGAAAAATAAATCAGATGAAGAAAATAATAATGAGCATATAGATGTGGAAAATAACACAGAACCAGATAATTTATCTCATAACGAAAATATAAATGAAGTTGCTGCTGATAATGCTTATGACATTGTACTTCAGGTGAAACCTGAAAAAGTTAATCAGATAAAATCACAAATAATTGATGGAAAAAAATATCTTGTTATTCCTGTTGATGATGATGAACAAGCAAATGTAAACGGAGTTACTACTCTTTTATAAAAAATCACTTTTCTCTTGGATAAATCAGAATTTAACGAGATTAAGTAAGAACTAAAAGCTAAGAACTAAGAGTGGAAGGAAATTTTTCTTTCAGAAAAATAAAATGCTTTAACACATTACTTGAGTAGTATAAGTGGTAGATTTTGAAATGAAACTTATTATTGCATAATAAGGGCTAATTTCTATCAAAATCATAGATTTTAAGAAATTATGCCTGCAATAATATAATAAAAAATCTGAAAGATTTTTCTCCGAATCTCTTACTTCTTA
>CAZLOP010000025.1:0-11629 GCA_964561205.1 uncultured Clostridium sp.
ATGAATTTGTTAACGAAGGAGATACTGTTATTTTAGCAGCAGGTGTTCCAGTTAATGAAGTTGGCGCTACTAACTTATTAAAAGTAAGTACAGTAAAATAATTTAGTTACATATAGTAAAGAGGGGCTGTCGCATTAATTTGTGGTGGCTTCTTTTCTCTTCTGTAAATCAGAATTTCCACAATGGACAATTTAGGCTGAAAAAGCTATGCTTTTTCTATAATTTATATATTTCATGGATTTTACTTGCGCAAAATCTACCGCTATTGTTAATTGTACATCATACATTGTCCATTAAAAATCAAATTTCAATTTTGTATGTTACAAATTATAAATAGTTTAATGGGACAGAAGAATAATTATATAATAAATTAATAAAAAATAATAATTGCTTATGGTATACTAAAAATATAATGTATATTATCCAATTTTTGAGGTATACTTATAAATATATGGAATTAAATGGCAACTGATTCTGTATTAGCACCGAAAGGTGCTTTTTTTAACGTACGAGGAAATTATAAACTGTTTATTTAATAAAAAGCTATGTAAATAGAGGCTTTAGCAACTTAAAAAGTTCAATACGTTAAAAAATTGTAGTTATGCAAAAGAACTCAAAAGCAAGTTTTGGAACCTTTTGTATGGGTAAAAAAAGTGACTTCTTATTAATCAAATGGATTATAGCGATAAAAAATACTTGAAAAATGCTGAATATATGGTATAATACTAAATATTTGCAATTTAAAAAGTAGTAATGTAAAAATTTTAATTATATGTAATAACATAAGAGAGGGAAAAGATAATGTCAGATAAAAAAGAAAAGTTAAAACAGAACCTTGTTAATGCACGATTAATGAGTGAATCAGAGGAATTACTAGAATTTGTGCAGAGCAGTCATTTTGATAATATTGGTCCTATTGGTAAGTGGAAACAAGGATGGGCATATTTTACAGATAAGAAATTTATTAGTGCATTTGGATTACTAGGTCAGTCAATTTGTATTCCATATTCTAATATAAAAGCAATTGGTACATGCACACAATTTTTGCTTCCAATGGGTATTATAATTACATATACAAATCCTGAAAATGGAAAAGAAATAAGAAAAAGATTTTCTATGACAAATCGAAAGAAATGGATTAACCTTTTAAAAGAAAAGGCAGGAATATAAAAAAGAATATAGTTAAAAATATGGAGTTGTCGCATTGATGATTTGTGGCAGCTTCTTTTTATTCTATAAATCAGAATTTAACAAATTAAACTAAGAACTAAGAGCTAAGAACTAAAAACGGCGGTAGATTTTGCACGGCAAAATCAATGCAATAATATAATAAAAAATCTGGAAGATTTTTCTCCAAAACTCTTAGTTCTTAGTTTTTAGTTCTTACTTAATTAAATTCCAATTTGATGTGACAGCACCATTTTATTAAAGCTAGATAAATGGTAATATGTATAATAAGAACATGTTTTGATAAAATGTAAAAAATATAGAGTTACATTGACAAAATACATATACAACCATACAATAAAGCAAATATTATATAGCAGAGTTACATAAATAAGACAGACAATAGTGGTATGCTGCTAAAATGTATAAGAGAAGAAATATTAATAAACCATTAGAGATGACAAAAAGGATTTTTAGTAATTGGGAGGAAGTTTATGAGTAAAATCAAATTAGAAGAATTATATGATGTGGATAAGAATACTGTAAAAAAGCTGGGGAAGTTGTTTAATCAGCTTACTAAAGACAATGAGGAAGAATGTATGGAGGCTTATACACAGCTGATAGAAATTGTGAATCAGTCAGGAATTAATAGTAATGTAAGTATGCATATTTTTGAAAATATTGTTGTAATATTAAAGCATGGATTTATTAATTCTAATATGTATTATTTAGTATTAAAATTTCTTGCAGCATTAAAGATACATATATGGACTCTGCCGCTTATGCATTACCCAGAGAAAATGAGATATGGGTACTTTGAAAGTTTATATAAATTAGATACATTTGCAACAGGTTTTTTTGAAGATTTATGGAATCAGTTTGATGATTTACTTAGTCAGGATTTTTCTGAAGAAGATTCAGATAATGAATATGTGAATTTAATGATGATGATAGCTGATTGGGCATATGTACGTATGCTTTTACTTACTTATTCCTATGAACTTCCAGCTATTTATCAAATGTGGCCTAAGAAGAGGGTGCTTCACACATTGTGTAGTAAATGTGGAGAAGATTTAAGAACAGTAATATTTGATGGAGATAAGTCAGAGGCTAAAGTTTTTGAGAGAGAATATAATTATGAAGCTGAAGAACAATGTTGGAATGTATTCAATTATACAATGCATTATATGGATAATTTTGATGAGAATATATTGTCTGAAACATTACAAAGACTTTATGGCCGTAGAGTATGCAGACATTGTAAACATGAAGAAAATGTTATAGATACTTATATGAACTGGTGGAATGAAGAAAACAATATAACTGAACCAGAAAATGAGCTTATAGACTGGCTTAATAAGCGGGCTGAAGAAGAAAAATTTAATGATTATGAGAAAAGACCTTTCTATTATAAGATGTCATTATGTTATATGCATAATCAAAAAACACCTTCATATATAAAAATGGCACAATGTATTTTGAAAAATTGTTCTTCTAATGCAGCAATCCTTGAAAAAGCTGATTTACAAATAATGTATGCTAAAGATGCTGTAAATCTATTGGAAAGCGTGCAAGGGGATAGTAGTGATGAATATAAGCTGCAGCTGGCTGAAAGTTATGGATGGTTTGGACGTGCAATATCTGAGAAATATGAGGAAGATGATGATATTGATAAATTAGAGACAGCTAAGGAATATTATCTTAAAGCAAAGAAGATTTTTGATGAGGTCTTAGGGGAAGGAAATGACCGCTCAAAAACTATGGAGAAAAACAGCATTATAATGGATTTAAATTCTGGACAGAATGGAGAAGCAGCAGATGAAAATATAGACAGCTTATTAAATCAGATAGAAATAGAGAAGAAAAAGGAAAATCCTGATGAAGACAAGTTAGCTGATTATTATAATTTAGTAGCAGAGATATATGCTGAAGAATTGGAGGATTATGAAAAAACTTATTATTATTATAACAAACATATAGATTGTATAAGGTCTTTGTATGGAGATGACAGTGATATGGTGGCTGACTGTTATGAAACTTTAGCAGAGTATTATGAAGAAGATGAAGAGATGGAAAAGGCATGTGAATATTATGAAAAGGCTTTGGAAATAAATATTAGGGAAATGGGAAAAATGTATATGCTTCCTCCTATATTTAAGAGCATTGCTGTAGAGGTTATGGCATCAGTTGGAAAAATTGATAAAGAAGATAAATTTGACAGAAGTATGTCAGCATCAGATTCATATTTAAATGTGGGAGAAATATATATTGAGCTTAATAAACCTAAGAAGGCAATTAAAGCTCTGAAAAAATCTCTTGCACTAAGAGACTGGGAGCTGCCAATGGCTACATCTGAAAAGGCTTATGCTCATCTGCTTATGGGAGATGCATATCTTTTAATGAATAAGAAGAAAGACGCAAAGGCAGAATATGAAATGGCACTTGAAGATTATAAACAGACTATAATTAAGAATGAAGCTAGGCCGGATAAGCCAATTTTTGAAAGTGAAACAGAAGAATGTAAAGAACAGATAGAGGTTGTGGAAGAAAAAATTAATGCTTTGGAAATATAATTATGTTAAAGTTTATTTGTAAGATGGTATAAGAGGAACAAGATGGCAGAATCTATGTATGCAGTGATTATATTGATAGATAGGACGTGTAATTTTTGGTTCAAATAAATAAAGAATATATTGTTAACATTGAAGCATTAGGTTATGAAGGAGAAGGAATTGCAAAAATTAATGGATATCCAGTTTTTATTCATGGGGCTCTGGCTGGAGAAAAAGTAAAAATAGAAATTATTAAAGTAAAGAAAAATTACGCTTTTGGAAGGTTAATAGAAATAATTGAACATTCTGAAGACAGAGTAAAACCACAATGTGCATATTTTGAAAGATGCGGTGGATGCTCATTAATGCATTTAAACTATAAGGAGCAGATTAATTTTAAAGCAGAAAGAGTAAAAGACTGTATAAGAAAAATAGCTGGTATTGATGAACAGCTTGTAAAGCCTGTAATTGGAATGAATAATCCATATGAGTATAGAAATAAAGCACAGTTTCAGGTTGATTGTATTGATGGAAAAATACATATTGGTTTTTATAGTGAGAAAAGTCATAAAATAATTGATATTGATAAATGTTTTGTGCTGGATAGTGATAATGAAAAAATAATAAATATAATAAAAAAGTGGATGAATGAATATAAAATTTCTCCAGCAAAGCGTGAAGGGGTATTTTCCAATAAAGGCATATTAAGACATATTGTTATAAGAAAAAGTTTTAAAAATAATGATGTTATGGTTATTTTAGTGACTATGGATAAAAAAATACCTTATATACAGGAACTTATAGAAGAGCTAAAGGAAAATATTAAAGACATAAAAAGCATAGTTCAGAATATTAACACTAAAAATACAAACTGGGTAATGGGTGAAAAATGTATAACTTTATATGGAGCAGATTATATAAGTGATTATATTGGAAATTATAAATTTAACATTTCACCATTATCATTCTTTCAGGTAAATCCATATCAGACTGAAGTTCTTTATAATAAAGCATTAGAATATGCAGATTTAACTGGAAATGAAGTTGTATTTGATGCTTACTGTGGAACTGGAACAATAACTTTATTTTTATCTCAAAAAGCTAAAAAAGTTTATGGAGTAGAAATAATAGAGCAGGCAATAGAAAATGCAAATATAAATGCCACACTTAATAATGTTTCAAATGCTGAATTTTTTGTTGGAAAATCAGAAGAAGTAATTCCTGATTTAATAAGTAAAGGAATAAAACCAGATGTAATATTTGTTGATCCACCACTTAAATTATGTGATGTTAAGCTTTTAGAAGCAATAGAAAAGGCTAAGCCTGAAAAAGTAGTCTATGTTTCATGTAATCCAAGTACCCTTGCTCGTGATTTAAAATATATGAATGGTGCTGGATACAATATTGTAGAAGTGCAGCCAGTAGATATGTTTCCTCATACAAAACATGTGGAGAATGTAGCACTGCTAATTAAGCAATAGAGCCATTTATGAGTATTTTTTTAGGTGACAGGATCCATCTGCCACCTATTTGCCACCCTAATTTATTAGAGGGTGGCAGCTCTTTCAAAGATATCTATTGATTCATTTTCAAGAGCTTCTGTATGGTGTATATATTTATTTAATGTTATTTGTATATGAGAATGCCCAAGTCTTTGATGAATACTTTTAATGGTTGCACCATTCTCAGTCAATATAGTGGCATGAGTATGCCTTAAAGAGTGATAATTAAAGTTAATCTTTAAATCATGGTTAATTATTCTTGAGCAATATTTAAATGAATCAGTTGAAACAAATTGACCATTTTCTTTTCTGCATATCATATCTGCAACTTCAAAAGCACAAGGAATTGATTTTTCAATTTCAATTAATCTAAATATATCCTCACCTTTTTCATCCTTTTCAAGTTTCATATAAATCTCAGTATAATATTCACTGTTTTATATTTTTTAATTGAATATTTCTAGCTCTTATAAGTTGTAAGCAAGTTAGATAGATTAGCACGTAATACAGTTGAAGGAATAGAAATAGTAGAAAAATTATTTGAAAAGGAAGTATTGGTACATGTTCTTAATGTTGGATTATTAGAAAATACAACTATGGGAAGATTTTTTTAACTACATTATTTGCAGTTGCTGAAATGGAAAGAAACATGATCATAGAAAGAACTCAAAATGGTAAGTCAATAGCAAAAAGAAAACCAGGTTTTAAAGAAGGAAGGCCTCAAAAATGTAGTAAAAAATAATTAGATAATGCACTTTCAATGCTAAATATAAATGGTGGAGATAAGTCTTATAATGAGGTAACAGAGTTATTAGGAATTAGTAAAAGTACATTAATACGTGAAAATGATAAAAGAAATATGTAATATAGATTATACAAGGCAGGAATAATAAATAAATTAAACCCACTAACTATATTTTCAATATGTTGCTTGGTAATTTTTTAATAATTTTTTGGTTCATACTTTAAGTATAGAATACAATATAAAATATAATAATGGGGGTAGGGTATGAAATATGAATTATTACCACATCAATTTGAAGCAATTCAAGCTATTCAAAAGAGTTTTTCTGATAGAAGTCACCAAAATTGTGGCATTGTATCAATTCCTACTGGCGGAGGAAAGACATATACTGCGGTCTATTGGTTAAATGAAATACTACACAAATATAAAATTAAGATTATATGGTTTGCTCAATCTTTTGAATTACTTAATCAAGTATATTTTTGTATGAAGGATAATTTATCACAAGATTTATTAATTAGAAGAGTTTCTAGTGAAAAAGAACATAGTAAGATAAGTGATATAAAGAAAACTGATGACATTATTTTGATTACTACACAAAGTGCAATAAAAAATACTGAGTTAGAGAATGGTTATTCATCATTTGTAAATGAGAATATTAAAAATTTAATATGCATTTTAGATGAGGCACATCATGCACCTGCATATGGTTTCCGTAGAATGATAATGAAATTGAAAGATGCTGCACCTAATCTATGGCTTTTGGGATTGACTGCAACACCAACATATACAAATGAAAGTAGAAGAGGATGGCTTTGGAAAATATTTGATAGAGGTGTTATCTATGAGGTTGAGAAGGAACTATTACAACAGCAAGGGATTTTAGCAAAGGAAAACTTTAAATATGTAAAAACACCTACAAAAATATCTTTGAATGAAGAAGAGTATTATTTGCTAGTAAAAAAGCATCATGAAATTCCAGAACATATCATCGAGGAATTAGCAGAGAATAAAGAGCGTAATGAGTTTATAGTTTTAGAGTATTTGAGAAACAGAAATGAATATGGCAAAACTATTATTTTTTTAGATCGATGGTATCAATGCGAGTATATGAAAGCTGAATTTAGAAAGCATGGTGTAAAGTGTGATGCGATATACTCCTTTGATAATGGAAGAAAAAGAAGAAATGGAGAAGTTATAGAACGATTTAGAAAAGATAAATTTGATGTACTTCTTAACGTAAAGATGCTTACAGAAGGTACTGATATACCTACTGTAAAAACTGTGTTTATTTCTCATGAAACTCAGAGTTATATCTTGTTTAGTCAAATGATAGGACGTTGTTTGCGGGGAGAAAGAGCTGGAGGAAAGAAAAGAGAGGCGAACATTGTTTTATTTGGGGATAAATGGGACAAATCAATTGCGTGGTATATTCCATTAGATAAGGGTGAGTTAAGTGAAGAACGTATTAAAAGAATCAATCATCCTAGATATACTTTTCCTTTAGCGGTACTAATTGAGTTAAATAAAACTTTGTCTAAAAATGGGAAAATGATAGACTGTTATGCAGAATATGTTCCGGATGGGTGGTATACTGTAAAATATGTAGAGTTTATGTATGATAAAAATGATACAATTAAATTAATTGAAGATTATGTAAATATATTACAGAAAGATAAAACTAAATACAATAATTTAATTAAGTATTTAATTTGCAATAAGAATATTCTGTTAGAAGAATGGAACAAGGAAAACTTTGATGAAAGCAAAATACAGGAGCAACTTCATGAATTAGCTTTAAGATTTGATATAGATTGTAATTATAATGATAATAGAGGAAATATTATAAAAATTATAAGACACATAGCACAAAATGATGAGGAACCTATGTATGTCCAAGCTAATCTTAATTTAGATGATTCTATGGATAGAATATTAAAATTGATTCAAAATAAAATTCCTGAAGAACAGATTTCTATTTTAAATCGAGAATATTCTAGAGCCGGATCATTTTGGGCAGAATTGTATGAATCATTTTATGATTTTAAGCTAGCTGTAGATTTGAATTTGACTAAAAGACTTCTTGGTGGAGTAGGACACATATCTAGAATAGCAAAAAATACTGTTGATAAAGAATGTGAAGTTGTTGATATAAAAACACTTACAAGTGCAGTAAAGTTAAGAGATGGATGTTGTAAGTGTTGTGGAATTGTTGGAAAGAAAAATAAATTATATGTTGAGTTAGTTAATTCATCTTTAGGATATTATTCAATAAGAAATTTGCAGACACTTTGTTCAAGATGTAGAAAATTAATAAAAAATATTGACTTTAGTAATGAGTTGACTATGCTTATAAAACCGCAAAAATTTAAGGGAATACCTATTGATAAGTCGGATATATCTTCTATAGTAAAGGTTAAAGCTGCGTTAAGGAGATCAATCAATATTATGTATCAGTGTGGAGCTGTTTTTAATATTAAATTTATATCGCAAACAGATACTAAGTATTGTGAGATAACTATTTTTAAGGGTAATCCAGTATATTGGTTGATAGAACAGAAAAATGAAATATTGAATTATATCACACAAGATTTAAAACAGAAAAAGGTAATAGATATAGTATATAAGATAATTGAATAATTTATATGAAATTTGTGGAAAATATGATTTTTGTTGTATTCTTTAATAATAAATGATAAAATGTTAATGCTATGAATTTTAGGAGGTGCTTTACATGTCGATTTTAAAAGATAGTCTGATGGACGCATTAAATGCATTAAAACCACAACAATCATATGCACTTGTAGATAGTTTAGTGTATGCAAGTGGTTGTGGATGTACTGGAAATTGTGGACAGAGTTGTTCTGGGGGATGCGAAGTAGGATGCACTGGAAATTGTGGCAGAAGTTGTTCAGGTGCATGCAGCTAGAAAAAGACTCGAATATAAAGAATTAAAAGTTGTTTGTTAATTTTTCATTGAAAATTTGATTGAAATGTGACAGACAGCTTTTCGCATTAGGAGGCTTAATAATTAACCATGAGTGGAAAAAATGAAACAAGGTTTTCTCCTACAATATGTGTAACACATAATTGTAATTTGGATTGTATTTATTGCTATCAAAAACACGATACAAATAATAAAATGTCATTAGATACAGCAAAGAAATGTATCGATTGGATTTTTGATAATGTTCCAAAGGATATGAGTGGTGTAGAGATTGGATTTATTGGTGGAGAGCCAATGCTTGAATTTGATTTGATTAAAAAAGTTATTGAGTATACACAGGAAAAGAAGCCAAATGAAGAATATATTTTTTATGCAACAACTAATGGTACAGTTTTGACTGATGAGATGAAGAAATGGCTTGTTGAACATAAAGAAGTATTTGTCTTGGGGTTAAGCCTTGACGGAAAACCTGATACACATAATTATAATCGCAGTAATTCATTTGATGATATTGATAAAGATTTTTTTGTAAAAACGTGGCCCTGTCAGGGAATTAAGATGACTTTATCGGAATATTCTTTAGAACATTTGGCTGAAAATATTAAGTATGTTCATTCATTAGGATTTTGTGAAATAGGTGGGGTAAATCTATTTGAAGGTGAGTTTGACTGGGGAGATGAAAAGTATATAAAAATGATAATTCCTCAGTTAGAAGAATTGGTTAATTTTTATGTTGAGAATGATAATCTACGTTTAGATCAAATGATGAATCGAAAACTAGAAATATGTGAAGAAAAGAACCGCATGAAGAAAAAGTGGTGTGGAATTGGAACAGGAGCAATTTTCTTTGATGTAGATGGAACAAGAAGGCCGTGTCCATTTGTAACTCCTATGACATTTAAAGATGATGAATTAGAAGAAATCTGTTCTTTTGATTATAACAAAACTGAAGATTTCATTGATGATAATTGTTTTAATAACTGCTATATGTATCCAGTTTGCCCTTACTGTGCAGGTTCTAACTATTTAACACAGAAAACATTTAAGTTAAGAGATAAATCAAGGTGTAAGATTCAAAAACTAATTACATTATATTCTGCAGACTTGCAAGCAAAGAGACTTATTAAAAATCCAGACAAATATGACGAAGCAACAAAATATAATTTAATCAATGCAATACAAAAAGTTAAAGAATTATATTTAAATGAATTTAAAGAGTATTTTGGTTAAAGTAGAGTGTAGTCTTTTTCTGTTATAGCAACATATATATAACGCGTTGTGCTAGTTAAAATTTAATAAAAAACTCTGACAATAATCAATCATCTCAATTAAAATATAATTAAACACAAAACAAAATATAATAAAGAATAGAAGAAATATTTTAGATAGCAAATTATCTGATTCTGAGATAATTTCTATAAGCATCGTCGGCGAAGCCATTACGGTTGATTCGGAAAAAGCATGGTTCTATTTTGTTAAGAAGAATTTTAAAGATTTATTTCCAAACATTTGTGATAGAACAAGATTTAATAGAACTAAACGAAATTTATATTTACAGATTGTGCCTGTGAAGAAGAATTGAAAAAATTGAATGATATAATTACAATGTGATTTAGAAAAGGTATATATTTTTGCGGTTTTGGAGGCAATAAGATGACTACAGAGTTATTAGAGATAATGCAAAAAGATATAAAACGATGTGAAGACGCTCAAAGTTCAAATGAAGGTACGCATCGTTTGTACCAAGCATTGATTGCAAAATATAATGGAATATTTGAAGGTTTTGAAAAGGATATACCAACCTCTGGAAAGGCGGCTTTTGGAGGTGGAGAGTTTAACTATAGACCAGAACTGAATGCAATTAAAGAAAAATTAGAGTTACTCATTGTGACAGATAAAGACAAAGATTCGCTGTTTAATTTTAAAGTTATGTATGAGGATGATTTGGAGTCGTTAAAAAAGGCTATTGCTGATTCTGAAAATAGGGAGATGCCAGAATCAGCAAAGTTGCAATTGTATAAAGATGTAACTGCGAAGTATCATCCGTATATACCTAAACTTAGTGATGGTTTGTATAATTATATTCAAGCATGTGCATTTTATGATGATGTGTCTGGAGAATCGCTATTTCATAATCTAAAACAAGTATATAACAAAATGTTATCTTTTAAAGCATTGGGATATCCTTCATTGAAAGAAACAATTCCTGAGAGTGTCCCAATGGTGCAGATAAACAATACAAATGAGAACAAAATTGATATTAATATTTCCTTTAGTGATGTAAGAAAAGAAATTGAGAATATGTCGGCATTGCCGGATGCTGAAATAGAGGAAATTTTGAGCAAAATTAACGAATTAGAAAAAATCGTTAAATCTTCAGACCGCAAATCAAAAAAGTGGGAAAATGCAAAAGGAATTGTTAAATGGATTGCTGATAAAGGCGTTGATGTAGGAATTGCATTATTACCACTGTTATTGCAAATTAAGTAGGTATACATAGAAACGTAGTGTGAGGAATGTTGAAAAAGGGGGATAAAATTATTACCCTGTTTTGAAAATCTATTGCATGCTTTCGCTCAATGTCGTCAACTTAAGCATTAAAGCAAAATGGCAAACCTACAACAGACATTTTGTTGAACGTCAAATTATTTGATGGTTCTTTCTTAACTTTATTTAATGCTAAAGATGCTTCATCTCATCACAATATTTAATATAA
>CAZLOP010000026.1:0-10836 GCA_964561205.1 uncultured Clostridium sp.
GAATGGCCATAAAGCAGAACTAAACCATGTATCTAAAACATCTGTATCCTGTTCTATGTTACTGCTTCCGCATTTTGTACATTTATGTGGTGCTTCTTCAAGAACCATCATCTCTCCGCAGTCCATGCAGTAGTAAACCGGAATTCTGTGTCCCCACCAAAGCTGTCTTGAAATACACCAGTCCTGAATATTTTCCATCCAGTTAAAATAAATTTTATCGAATCTTTCAGGTACAAATTTAGTTTTACCTTCTTTAACCACATCTATAGCTGGTTTTGCTAATTCCTGCATCTTTACATACCATTGTTTTGATATGATTGGTTCAACTGTAGTACCACATCTGTCATGAGTTCCTACATTATGAGTATGATCTTTGATTTTTACTAATAAGCCTTCCTTTTTTAAATCTTCAACAATTGCTTTTCTTGCCTCATATCTATCTAATCCCTGATATTTTCTGCCCTTTTCATTTATAATTCCCTTATCATCCATAATTCTTATGATTTCAAGGTTATGACGCTTACCTACTTCAAAATCGTTAGGATCGTGGGCCGGAGTCATTTTAACAGCACCTGTACCAAATTCCATGTCAACATATTCATCGCCTACTATTGGAATTTCTCTGTTTACAAGTGGAAGCATTACTGTTTTTCCTATAAGATGCTTATATCTGTCATCATTAGGATTTACTGCAACACCACTATCTCCAAGTAATGTTTCTGGTCTTGTTGTTGCTATTTCAAGAAAACCAGAACCATCAGTTAATGGATAGTTAATGTGCCAGAAATGTCCTGCCTGTTCTTCATATTCAATTTCTGCATCAGATAAAGCAGTCTGACAGTGAGTACACCAGTTTGTTATTCTGTTTCCCTGATAAATTAATCCTTCATTGTATAACTTAACAAATACATGCTTTACAGCAGCACTTAAATTTTCATCCATTGTAAATGCTTCTCTGTTAAAGTCAGCAGAAACACCAAGTTTTTTTACCTGTTTTCTGATTGTAGCTCTGTATTTATCACTCCATTCCCATACTTTTTCAAGAAATGCTTCTCTTCCCATTTCTTTTTTATCATAGCCCTGCTTTGCAAGTTCGTTTGCAACCTTAACTTCTGTTGCAATTGATGCATGGTCTTCACCTGGAAGCCATAAAGCACAGTACCCCTGCATTCTTTTAAATCTTATAAGCATATCCTGAAGTGTATCATCAAAGGCGTGGCCTAAGTGAAGCTGCCCGGTTATATTTGGAGGCGGCATTATTATTGTATATGGTTTTTTATTTTTATCTATTTTAGGTGAAAAATAACCTTTTTCCTCCCAGTTTTTATAAATTCTGTCTTCAAATTCTTTGGGATCATATGTAGTTGCTATGTTTTTATTTTCTGACATTTTTACTCCTCCATTTTCTTAATTGAAATTAATAAAACATTTCTTAAATTAACTGCTCTATTAATTTTATATATAAAATCATTACTAGATTTCTACACAAAATAAAAAAGCCTTCAATCCTGAAAAGGACGAAAGCTCGCGGTACCACCTTTATTTCCACAACATAGATTATGGACTCTTCATTTAAATAACGACTAAGATAAGCCGTCTGCGACTAATATATTTCACCGCAGAAACTCAAAAGCTACCTTCAAAACCTTCCATATAAGGGCTTCCACCATTTCCCTCTCTCTGATTTAAGTTTTACTTCAAAAAACTCAAATTATACTTTCAGTTTTTACTCCTCTTTTTCACTGTTTTTGACATATCAATTTATTTTTATCTTATATTAGTAAATAAAATTTGTCAATAATAATTTTTATTTATATTAATAATCGTCATCTGTAGACACTGATAACTTTCTTCCCAAAACCACACATTTAGAATCTGCATTATGACCTATATCATTAGTTTTTATTATTGGTATTTGTTTTTCATTCATTTTACTATTTAATATTGATATTATATCCGGCTCAATATTTTTATTCTGCATTTCAGCAAAATTTCCTAATATTATTCCTTTCACTTTTTCTAAAATGCCAAGCTGTTTATATTGATTTAAATATGTATTCATTTTAAAAGCATCACCACTCATACTTTCAAGCAATAATATTTTGTCTTGAAAATCCGGCATATATTCTGTTCCTGCAAGCTTAAGAAAACATCTTATATTTCCTCCAATTATTATGCCTTCCATGCTATTTCCCTGTATCCATTCATAATTAAATCTTATTAGTTCTTCACTGCAATCATTTATAAATGTTTCTTTGAAATTTTTTATCTGAATACGGCTAAAATCCCCTACAAAATTTCTTATCTGATACAAATAAGTGGGAATATTACTTTTTTCATATATGGCATTTAAAATTACAGTTAAATCACTATACCCAAAGAAAGGCTTTTTATTCTCTTTAATAAGTTCATAATCCAAATATTCCAAAAGTCCATTAGCCATATCTCCTCCTGAAATATCAAAAATGGCTTTGATTTCTTTGTCACAAAAAAAATCATTTATAACATCTGCCTTTTCTTTATCTGTACCATTATAGATAAGATTATTTCTATAAATTTTAGGACTTAATACAGGATTCAATCCAATTTTTTTCAATGCTTCTACAAGCCTGCTTATCATGTCATTATTCTCTATTTCTATTCCATTTGAACATGCTGTAAGCGCAATTTTATCACCATAGTTTAAAATTTTCATATATACTACCTCGGTTTTATACAATAATTATATATTAAGTTTATATATTTTTTAATAATTTGTGAAGTGTATGTTAAAACTTGAATGTATATTTTTAATTGCTTGTTTTCCTTAATTTATTGTCTTATAATTACATATAATATATATTTAGGAGGATAATTCATGAAATTACGTAACTTAACTATAGATGATTATGATTCACTTTTTGACTTATGGACTCGAACTCCGGGCATGGGACTTAGAAGTCTTGATGATTCAAAAGAAGGTATCAGAAAATTTCTTTTAAGAAACCCTAATACAAACTTTGCAGCCATAGAAAATAATAGAATTATTGGTGCAATACTATGTGGAAATGATGGCAGACGCGCTTACATATATCATACATGTGTTGATTTAGATTATAGAAAAACCGGCATAGGCAAACAGCTTGTGTTAACTTTATGTGAAGCTCTAAGAAAAGAAGGAATTAACAAAGCTTCACTAGTTTGTTTTACTGACAATGCTATTGGAAATGAGTTTTGGCAGCATATAAATTTTGAAAAAAGAACTGATTTAAATTACTATAATCTATCACTAAACGAAAGTAACAAATAACAATAAAGTTCTTTATAAATTCTAGTTTATAGAGGTGTTTTAGTTCAGTGATAAAACACATCTATAAACTAGAATTTATTATGGCAAATGCTTTATTAAGATGTCATCCTTCTTCAACTGAACGTCTGCTTTAACCTTAAATATCATTTCAGGTACATTAGCAGTATCTATTTTTTCACCATCTTCATTTGTCATTTCATTTAATGAAACTATCATGTCATCACCTTTTAAAGCAAGAACTTCTACTTTCTCTCCATTCAATACCTTGTTCTTTTCTATTATTGCTGCTATGCCGCTTTCTTCATCATAATCTTTTACAATTCCTACTATCTCATATGATCTTATATATGATGAATTTCCATAATACTGTTTAACTTCCTCACCAAAATAAAAACCTGTAGTAAATGCTCTATGACTTGGTTTAACAAGATATTCCATCCACTTAGGATTAAATTCATATTCTTCTGGATTTTCAAAATATGCATCAATCGCCTGTCTGTATGCTTTAACAACAGATGCTACATAATAAACGCTTTTCATTCTGCCTTCTATTTTAAAGGATGTTATTCCTGTTTCTATTAATTCTGGAATATGTTCTATCATACATAAATCCATAGAATTCATTAAGTAAGCCCCTTCATTATTTTCATTTATTTCAGTACGGCTTTCATCTTTTTCCTCATATAAATGATATTTATATCTGCATGGCTGTGCACATGCACCTCTGTTTGGATCTCTTCCTGTTAAATAATATGAAAGATTACACTTTCCTGAATAAGCCATACACATAGAACCATGTACAAATGATTCTATATCACATGTACCCGGAAGTTTTTCTCTCATCTCTTTTAACTCATCAAGAGTCATTTCACGAGCAGTAACTACTCTTTTCACCCCTATTTTATGCCAGAATTTTGCCATTTCATAATTTAAACAGCTCGCCTGTGTACTTAAATGTATTTCAAGTTTAGGAGCTACTCTCTTTGCAATTGTAATTATAGCAGGATCTGCAATAATTGCTGCATCAACTCCTAAATTATAAAGTTCTTTTATGTATTCCTCTATGCCTTCTAAATCAGAATCATGAGGTATTATATTTAATGTAACATGGACTTTTTTTCCTCTGCTATGTGCAAATTCTATACCTTCTTTTAATTCTTCTGTAGTGAAATTATCTGCGTATGCTCTCAAATTCAACTTACTTCCGCCAAGATATACTGCATCAGCACCAAACTTTATTGCTGTTTTTAACTTTTCTAAATTTCCTGCTGGTGCTAAAAGTTCTGGTTTATTCATTTAATTTTCTCCTCTTTTAATTTTGTTGTATGAATTTTTCTATATTTTATTTTATATTTATCAAATCTAAACTTTGACATTTCCATAAGACTTTCATAAAGTTTCTCACTTTTTTCTGAAAGTCCTTCAGGTATTAATTCATAGTCAAACCATAAATTAATAATATCATATAATTTTTCGATTTTTTTTCCTTCATCAATATATTTTAAGTCGTATCCATTGTCATCAATAACCGTTTTATTTTTGGAAAGTTCGTACATTGGAATATGATATGATAAATACAAATTGCTTTTATCATTAAAATTCTGTATTTTTTCTTTATTGTCTTTATCTACAAATTTTATACCATTTAAAAATACTGTGTAATTATAAAATGATATATTTTGAATGCATCCGTTATCATCAAGTATCTTTAACAATTCTGCATATGTCATAATTCTTCCATTATATTGTCCAAATCTTAGCCTTATGCTGTTATCATTAAACTCTTCTCTTATTGGACAAAATCCTATTGTAAAGGTAAGCAAATCAGGAAATAATGAACATAATTCCGTATTGTAATATACTTTTTTATTTTTTATGTAAACCCATTTATTTTTAAGTATATTCTTAACTTCGTTATTAAGATCTATAATTCCATCTGAATTATTATGCACAAATTCATTTAACATATTTTTGCTTGTAACTCTGTATGCACATTTTATTTTTAATGTATTAAATTTTAAGTTTATTGCGTTTTCTTTTTTCATATAAATCTACCTTTACTAGATTATTATTTTTAAGTCTATTTGTACATATAATAATTATACCATAAAGATATAATGTTTCTAAATATGTCATAAAACATTATTTATTGTTTTTGTATCTTTTACACAAAAAAATCACCTAAAATACAGCAAAATTTTATTTATGCTATAGTTCAGGTAACTTTAATAATTATATTTTTCTTAAATTAGCAATTCGCTATACCATCATTATTTATATAATAATTTCCTACCCATGTGTTTCTTGCCATAATTCCATTACTATATAAGTAATACCAGTGATTATTATAATTAAGCCATCCTGTCTTCATAATTCCAAGTTCATTCATATAATACCAATTTCCAGCAACTACTTTCCATCCAAAAGCAGGTGCTCCATTTTCAATAAGCATCCACTGATCATCCTGTGTTTTTGCCCAGTATGAATTTCCATAACCTGTACTATATGCAGTTGAAGCAATAGTTCCAGAACCTTCTGAAGTATCCCCTGTTATTTGATCAAATGTAATTTCTTTATCATCATCGTCGTCATCATCTTCATCGTCATCATCTTCTATTGTTTCCTGTCCTAAAGAAAAATATCCCTTAGTATTAGTTGTTTTATAACTGCTAATATCTTTTGATCTTTTATCCCAGTCAGGTGTTAAATTCTCTGCATCTTCCCTTGTTATTTCACTATCTGATGCTGCTAATACTGAACTTCCTTGACACATAATTGCTGCACAAACTACATATGGTAAAATTCTTTTTATTTTCATGTAAAACCATCCTCCAGATAATCTATTATTTCTATTATTATCGTTTTTTATATGTAGCACTTTACATTATAAAACTACTGTCAGCACATCATTTATACTCAGTTTTTATTTTTTTACTCATTCCCAAGTTTAAATAATTTGTTATCTTTCATTTTACATTCTAGCATAACATGAAAATCTCTGTCTACAATTTTTGCTTGGTCTAATAAATTTATATTTTTTTATATTCATTATTTAATTAAAAAATACTGAGCATTGAGAGATAACTCTCAATGCTCAGTATTTTTTGTACTTTCTACAAATTTTAAGGGTTTTAAGGGTTTTAAGGGTTTTTAATTTAATCTTATATATTTTAATAGTTTATAGCGTAATTAGTATTTTGCTGGGAAGCTGTCACAAAATTAATCATATCAATCATTTAATTTTGTGACAACCTCCTTTATTTAATGGGATTTATGAGCTCTTATTTCTTTATTATTTCTTTTGACAAATTTATTATATCTTTTACATCAAGCAATGTAAACATTATACTTACATTTTGTAATTTTTTTTCATGTAAACTTTTTTTTTATTCATCAACTGAAATTTAGTTACACATAATGCCTTTTTTATCATATTCCTTTTAATATTTTTATTATGAAATAACATTAGTATTTTGTTTATATTTTAATTATTTCCACAACATCATTCATATTTCTGTTTACTGTAAATATTATATTTTTATCTATTCTAATTTTGCATTGTTCCTTATTTATTTTTATAGTATTTAAGTTTAAGGCATTATTAAGATTGACTTCTTTATATTTTGAATCTGATATATTCACATTAAATTTTCTACCTGTTCCAGTTATCTTTATTATAGCACCCTTTTCCTCTTCATTAATAATTCTTATATGTATGATATTATCCTTACCCTTACATCCATTTTCTTTTTTTTCAGGATACTTTTCAATATGTGCTTTGCCATCTATGGTAACCCATCCTCCACTAAGTTCCGTTTTTATTAATATTCTTAGTCCAAAATTTTCTTCAATTATCTTTAACATACTCCCTAATTCTATTATGTCTAATTTATAATCCATGTATTTTCTCCTATCCTAATAAATTATTTCTATAAAGTATTAAAAAAGCAAAAGTATAAAATCAAAAAATGTTTCACATTTATAAGTTACTGCATTTTTCACATTTTATACTTCCTTAATAAATATTATACATCCTCAAGACTTTCAGCAAGCATATTTTCAAGCTGCTGCAAAAAATTAATTATATCTGAAATAATTATGGTTTTATTGCTCATCTTCATATTTAATGTTTCTAATTTTTCACCAAATGTTCTAACAAGCTCTCCTACAATATTAACACCTTCTGCTGTACCACTAATTTTCGAATTAGTATTTTGAATTGAATTTAATATATTATCACTAAATTTTCTTACCTCATTAGTACATTCAGTAACTTCTTTATAATTATTCTTTACATCCTTAGCATTTTCATAATTTTTTGTAATTGCAGCTTTAGAACTGTCAATTTCATTCTTTAACGATTCAATACTTGTATATAATGTTCCAATACTGCTATCAATTCCTTTTACAAGCTCCGTTGTAGAAGCTGAGAGACTGCTTATTTCTTCTGCAACAACTGCAAATCCTTTACCCGCCTCACCTGCACGTGCTGCCTCTATTGAAGCATTTAATGCCAAAAGGCTTGTACTACTTGCAATATCTGTAATCTTATTTGACATATTCTGAATATTTCCAAAATCATTTTCTAAAACCTGAAATGTTTCTGTTATTGTATCAAGCCCTTTACAAGTATTATTTATTCCATCAGCTAATATTGCCATCTTGTTATCCGCTTCATTTACTGCTTTTTCTGCTTTATCCATTACAGATGTAACCTTTAATGCATTTTGACTAAAATCATTAAAATTCTGATTTAAACTTTTCATCATTTCATTAATATTTTCAAACTGTAAATATGATTTATTTAAATCTTGAAGGTAGCTTCTTACTTCAACTTCCTCATCAAGAAATTCTTCAACCTGCTTTTCTATATACATTACACCATAACTTAAATATTTGTCATTAGAACCTGTAATTATTTTTTTCTCATGGTTTTTTTTTGCTGATGGTTCATTTTCATCTTTCTTTATTTGCGCCATATGATTTTTGGGCTCAATCTTATTTTTTGAAAAAAAATTCATTATTCTTCCCTCCTTGTTACTCAAATACTGCAACAACCATTGTTTGGTTAAAATGCTGGCTGTTTAATTGTTCTCCATATCCTGTAATACCAACATAATCTTGTAATGCAGTCCCCATGTTCTTACAGAATGTATTTAAATAATTATCTTTTTCAAACATCATTGATCTTCCAAGACAATTTACCATTATTGATAAACTAGGATTACTATTTTCTGCCTTAATTTTTTCTATAGTTTTTTTATTTACTTCTTTATAATTATCTAGTTCAAGCAACACCATATGCGAATTTTTATTAATTCTAGCATGATATGACAGTGCCTCACCTGGTTCAATAGCTTTATTTGCTGTTATATATAAATCATTTCCTACTATTCTTCCTAATGGATGGCTGTCCAAATATTGTGGCAGCTGATTTACAGTAGTTTTTAATGCATCAGCCATAACTTTTACAGCTGGCTGTTCATTATATTCATAAACTGTTCTTCCTCTAAAATCAACTTCTGTTGCAGTAAAATACTTATCAGTAGGTTTATAAATATTTTCTTTGTATAATCTGACTTTTCCTCCAAGATTTTTAATCAACATAAATACACATGAATTTTTTAACACTCTTCCATTATATGAAATAAGAGTTGTTTCTTCTGAAGTACCGTTATTGCCAGCAGTTCCACCAAATATGGGAATATTAACTTCACTTAAAACAGCCTTTAATGTTGATAATACAATTTCTTCACAGCTTATATAGCCATTGCATAATTCAAAACATACTGTATTTTCATAACCATGAAGTTTCCCTACTGCTGCACTTATTTTTTCCACATCTTTTATGGGAAATCTGTCTGCATCTTCAAGTATATCACCATAACATTCAATTCCACTATTAATACCTAATACAAGTAATGTATTTTTAAATGCACCATCTCTGCATAATGCTGCAAAGGTTGTAGCTCCCATTATTAATGTATCTTTAAATTTTTCTTTTAATTGGACAGTATATTTTTCAAAATTTTCAATACCTGATAAAAATATTATTAACTTTGGACTAATTAATCCTGCTGTTGCTTCATCTATAGCAGATTCTACATCTTTATTTGAGCTTTTTCCTATTTTATAATCCATAAGTTTCCCCCATTTCGTTCATAATTATTTCATTTATTCCAAAATTATTTATCACATCTACATATAGTATAATTTTTTTAGCTTTCTTAGTCAACGAATCTTGTAATCGGTTCCATTAATTTTGTTTAAATTACGTTTTTTATAACCTTATTATTAAATAACGTAACAAATCCGCCATCATAAGGTTTTATAAACTTTCCTTTAAAATCGTATATATTTCCTGTACTCAATTCAGTTACAGCTTTGTTAACATAATCCGCAATATACACTTTGCCATTATATGATACACTAATATTTTCTTTTTCTACAGGTGTATCTAAATAATATGTATTCCACAAGCTTTCTCTATCATCAAGATTTTTAAAATAAATTTCTGTAATCTGTCCATCTACATCATTACCTATATACATATTATCATCCATATCACTGCCAAGGAGTACTGCATTTTCTACTCCATCTATAATTATATTGTCTGGACTGTTTAAAATAGTAACATTAGTATCCATTTCCATAACTGCATCTGTATTAGTTACTGGTACTACAATATTTCCTATTTGTTTGTTACTTCTAACCTTAGTTACAACATTCATTACATTTGAATAATATAAGTCACATAAGCCATTTCCTTTTCCTATTTTTATGTACAGACTATGAGTTGATGTTGAAAATGCGATTTCTTCAACTTTTTCATCATCGTTATTTACTTCAATGCGCATTTTGTTGTAGTGAAAATCCACAAGTTCTCTGGCTTCATCTTTAGCTATGTCATATGATACTGGTTCAAAATAATATGTGCCATCTTCTTCTACCTTTTGTATAACCAGTATTATATCTTCTGTATTAAGCCACTTATATTTTTCTATTTGTCCCTTTGTTTCACAGTTAAATATCTGATCTGTATCCATCTGTGTATCATGTATTTTTAGCTGTTCTTCATCCATATACGAAATGTATCTTCCACTCATTGAAACATCAATATCCTTTGTACCGCTTTTTAACTGCACTTCATTAGGATCTGCTTTTTCATCTTCCTGCTTTTTATCTTCAACTTTGGTAGCTGTAATTTCAACATCAGGATCTAAATAAAAATATTCAAAATACAAGAATATACCATGCTGAATAAAAAGTGCCATAAGTGTCCATACAATAATTCTAATAAAATATTTCATTCTATATATTCTCCTATCCTTCTACATAAAAAGCTGTTGCTACAGATCTTTCGCCATCCCATGCATTTGGTGAATTTATTACTTCACCGTTATAATACATGGTTGACGAATAGCCTCCATCAAGAGCTGCTGCATTAACAGCTCCACGATTTTCCATGATTTCCTGGACATCATATAAACTGGCACCAGGATTCGAAATTTTTCTTCCATCAATAACAAGAAAAATAACTGTTCCAT
>CAZLOP010000027.1:0-10744 GCA_964561205.1 uncultured Clostridium sp.
GACATTAACAAAGCTTAAAGTTTCAGCCTCTAAATTTCCTTGAATATATATTTTATCTGCAAGTCTATCATTTTCGTTGCTTTACCACAACACTAAGTTATACGTCCTTTATAGATTAACTGTAATTTTATCCTTCATCATACATGGAAAAATGTTCAATCTCAAGCTGTTTTCTCTTTTCCATTTCTTGATAACAATAATTAATAATATCACTTCTTTTTATTATTCCTATAAAAATTCCATTATCATCAGTTACAGGAACAAAATTCTGACTAACTGCAAGAGTTATAAGTTCTTCAATATTTGATGTTATGGTTACCGATTTATGTTTTATTCTTCTGGATATATTTTTTACTTTAACATATTGTGTATTTTTGAAATTTAAATCAGGAGTGTTCTTTAATTTCCAAAGAAGATCCCCCTCTGTTAAAGTACCAACATATTTACCATGCTTATCTATAAGAGGAATAGCTGTATATCCGTAATGCTCCATTTTCTCCATAACTTGTCTCATTGTTGCTTCTATGTTTTCATATACGACTTCATTTTTAGGAGTAAGAAAAAAGGCTATATTCATAACTAAAATCCTTTCCTAAATAAATTATTATTCTTTTACTCATGTTCATTTTAACATATCTAATTTAAAAATACTTTAAATTATTCTTAATTTGTTACTTTTCACTCAATTTGTAACAATAATTTTCAAAAGCTTCATTAGTAATTACACTACTTGCTTCATTGTAATATATATCACCCTTAAAACTTTTCTTTATACTTATTTCACATAATATATTATTCTTACATTTAGGACATATTCCAACAGTTACAAATCTCCACTTTATCAGCTTTATGTCAGCTTCCTCATTTATTTTCTTTTTACACTTAGGACATTCCAATTTAAGTTTTTCTTCATCTAATAAAAACTCTTCCAGATTATCCATATTTAGTGCAGGCATATTATAAATATCATCTGTTATATAATTTTTTATTATTCTTGAATTATATATTCTCTTAAATACTTCACCTGTGTACTGTGCATCATAAAAAGCATCATGTAGTTTTGTTTCATCTATCTTTATTTTTAACTCTGTAATTGCTTTTTTTAAACCAAGTGATTTTTTGTATCCAAGAATTTTTGTTACATACTCCTGTAAATCAAGGTATTTTTGTATAAACTTTGTTTCTGTATAATTATGATATTGTGCATTTATTATAAGCTCTATTATATCATCTTTAGCCCACGAACATAAAACATCTCCATCTTCAAACATTTCCTTCAGCTTAGACATGCCACTTTCAAATGATATCCCCTTTTCATCTAAAAGTTCCATATCTATTTTAGTTATTTCGTTTACAATTGGATTTATAACAGGAAATATTGAAGGTTTTATATACTCCTTCATGGAGTGAACATACTGCATATGCTCATCAAGCTTTACTGCTCCAATTTCTATTATTTCATTTTCAATTGTTAAATTTTGAATCTCAGTATTATTTTCATAAAAATCTTTATAATACTTAGTTATATCCTTCATGTTATTAAATTCTAAATCAACTATAATATATGCCATATCTGTTATACCTTTCATAATAAGCTAAATATAAGAAAAATACTTTATCATGTTATATTTATTATATCATATACTTTATTTTTCATCTTATTTTTTTCAAAATCAGAATTTAACAATATTAAGTAAGAACTAAAAACTAAGAACTAAGAGCTTTAGGAAATTTTTCTTGCAGAAAAATAGATTATATGTTTTAACACATTACTTGAGTAGTATAAGCGATAGATTTTGTGATTTGATTAAGGAAACTTATTATTGCCATAATAAGGGCTAATTTCTATTAAAATCATAGATTTTAAGAAATTATGCCTGCAATAATATAATAAAAAATCTGAAAGATTTTTCTCCGAAACTCTTAGTTTTTAGTCCTTAGTTCTTAGTTAAAATTCTGATTTACATAATAAAAAGAAGCTGCTCCAAATTAATGCAACAGCTTTATTTGTATATTTTTATTTAGTTAGTGAAGTATATATTTGTTCTAAATTATACTCCATTGATTCTATATAATTTTTATTATCTTCCTGTGATTCAAGAGTATATATAGGCATAACTTCTGCACCAACTTCTGATGCAAGTGTTTCTGATACCTTTGGACTTGCAAGTGCTTCTGAGAAAATAGTTTTTATGTTATTGTCTCTGCAGAATGTAATTAATTCTTCTAATTGTTTTGGTGTCGGCTCTCCTTCACCAAATACATTTTCAACTGATTTTTGTTCTAATCCAAAATCTCTGCATAAGTATCCAAATGCTGCATGTCCTGTTATAAAATCTTTACTTTCAAGACTTTCAAATTTATTACTATATTGATTATATAAATCATCAAGTTTTTTAATGTATGCTTCATAATTTTTTTCATAATAATCAGCATTATCTCCATCAGCTTTAACTAAAGCATCTTTTATATTTTTGCATTGTATTTGTGCATTTTTTAAACTTAACCATATATGAGGATCTGCTCCCACATGATTATGTTCTTCTTCAGATTCTTCTTCATCATGATGATGCTCTTCAGCTGCAGCAAGTGTATTTATACCTAAACTTGAGTCAACAATTGCTACACTTTCATCTTTAATTGATTCATTTACTTTATCAACCCATGTTTCTAAGCCGGCACCATTATATATAAACAAATCACTTTTTATTAAATTTTCAAAATCTTTTGTTTTAGGTTCATAATCATGCGGCTCCATATTATTTGGAATTAATGCAGTAACATTAACTTTATCTCCGCCAATATTTTCAGTAAAATCCTTTAGTGGATAAAATGATACTGTTACATTAACCTTTTCGTGCTTTGCTGCTGTTTCATTTGTAGTGTCAGCTGTTTTACATCCCACAAGAGATATACCTAAAAAAGCCGCTACACATAATGTAATAATTTTATTTTTCATAATCAACCTCCATATGCAAATTATTTGCATTTGCATATTTTATATTACCGCTTCTTCCTTCTTTTGTCAACAGCTTTTTATTTTTCAATATAATTAACTACATTTTTGACTACCAGATTAATACTGCCATCACCATTTCTAACTATTTCAAATTTATTTTTATCATGATAAGCTTCTTCGTTAATATAAAGATCAATCTGTTTATCAATATTAAGCCTTACCCTCTTAAACTTTTTTTCAACCCATGTTTTATCAACTGCAACTTCTTCATTTATTCCCTGTCCTCTTATATAATTATTAAAATCTTCTCTTACTTGTGGAACTTCTTTAAATAATTCCTGTGAAAATTCTTCAACATTTATATTATCTTCTTCTTTTAATTTTGATTTTATAGCACTTCTTACTTCTTCTGCTTTCTCAGCATTATTAGTTATATTCCTGCGAGTCCAGTTTTCTGCGGCTTTAACAAATGCTCTTGTCATATCACGCTCGTTAGCAACTATTTTTGCATTTAAAAAAGTTCCAACAAAATAATCTCCTGGAAATTCATCTGCCTTTGATGATCTTCCTTTATCTATAACCATTAAATTATAGCCTTGTTCTTCATTTAAGGGTTTTAAAAAGGCTGCTTTTTGAATACGCTGACTATTTCCAGGAAGTCCAGCACTCTGAGGTACAATACCTATTTCTATTTTTTCATCTACAAATTGAATTTCATGAGTAAAGTTCTTAACATAATCCATCTTCAAAAGTGCAAGCATTGGTCCCTGATCTGTAGTAATTGATGCAGCTATTAAGTCTGCAGAAGGTATTTCTTCACTTGAACGAATTACTCCAAAAAGCTGTCTTGCTATTTTCTTTGACACATCAACTAAATTGGAATTTTCTCCACACAAAAAATCCTGAGCATACTGGCACACTATATTATTTCCTTCATTAAAAACAGCATATTTTAATTCATCATCCTTAAGACATTTTTCTATATGCTTATAAAGAAACAAATATGTATCTTCATCAAGTTCTAAATTATACTCATTTAAAACTGCTTCACTGGCATTGCTGTCCAGTATATGAATAACAGCTTCATTTATATTAATTTCATTAATATATTCCATTTTTCCACCTCATTACATATGCTTACTCACAATATTATATCTTAATCAGTATATAATTTCACTTTCTATTTTCTTTTTATTTATATGCTGGTCTATTGTTCTCCATTGAATTTATTTTTATAATGTATTATTATTAATTTAGTAGTATTTTACATGAAATCTTATGTAATACGGAATTTATCTAATTAATAAAGGATGTGTTATTTTGGATATCTTACTGACAATTAACAAAAATCAAATTCATAATACCTGTATTCTCATTTCTTCTTTAAGAAAGCATACAGATATAAATGAAACATTAAATTTTTACATAATTCATGATTCACTTAATGATAATGATCTGGTAACTCTGCGTAACTCTGCAGAAAACGTTATAATAAATTCTATTACTGAAGATATGAATGATGTGGTATCAAATAAACCAGGTTTGTATTCTGCTGATTATAACCTGTATGCTCGGGCTTTTGCTTATAAAGTACTTCCATCATCATTAAATCGTATATTATATCTGGATTATGACACTCTTATAATTAACAATATTTCATCATTTTATAATATGGAGTTTAAAGATAAAGCAATTATAGGCTGTGAATTTCCAATAAAGCCTGAAGTAGCTGTTCAAAAAAAATATCTTAGTCTTAATTCAAGCAATCATTACATAAATACCGGAGTTATGCTGATGAATCTAAGCTTTATGAGAGCATTTAATTTTGGAGAAACTATGATAGCTTTTATTGACAGCTTTGATAATATAAACAGACCTAATGAACAGTCAGTTATAAATTTATTTTATAAAGACTTCATAAAAAACTTAAATTATGTTGTATATAACTTAGGTCAGTCATCATTAGACTTTTTTAACATCAAAGGGGCATTTATAGATCAATATATATCTTTAGATGCTATTCGCAATAATACCTGTATTCTTCATTTTCATGATGAGGTAAAACCATGGATGAAATCATGTACCTATAGTTTAAAAACTTTTTATAATGATGCTGAAAATTATTATATAGCAAAAAACACACAGCCTGTATCTTAAACAGTACAGGCTGTGTGTTTTATTTTTGTCTTTCTTCATTTTCATGGTTACTTACAACTTTATTTTTTCCACTTTTTTTAGCTTTATATAATAACTCATCTGCAAGCTTTATTAATTCATTTATATCATTTCCATCTGTAGGATAATAAGATATTCCAAAGCTTGCTGTTACTGAATGGCTCATATTTTGAAAATTAACCACTGATGAAGCTATAGCTCTTCTTATAATTTCAACCTTATTATAAATTACAGATTTATACTTGAAATCAGTAAGGTATAATATAATTTCTTCTCCGCCATACCTTGCAATAATATCATTTTTACCAAGCCAGTTTTGAATTATGTTTGCTGTATTAATAAGAATCTGATCTCCAAATTGATGTCCAAAGTTATCATTTACCTTTTTAAAATCATCTATATCAATCATTACAACAGCAAATTTATCGTGGGTTTTTTGTTTTACTATTTTTTCTATATATTCAAAGAAATATTTTCTATTATATATATCTAAAAGTGCATCTCTTTGAGTTGTTCTTTCTAATTGTTTATAAAGATATGAATTTTCTATAGATATTGCAATCTGGTTTGCAATGGATTTTAAAAATACTTTTAATTCAGTATTCATAAAATTATATACCTTATGTTCAACAATAATATATCCCATAAATTTATCTCTAAGAAGAATTGGAACTCCCATCAATGAATGTATTTCAACTTTATTACTGCCTACTTTCTTTAATGGTGTTTCTGAATTAATAATAAATTCCTGCCTGTTATTAATACTTTTTATTTCATCAGACAATAAATCTATTTTCATATTTTCTACATTACTTGCCTTAATTACAAGATCTGAATCATCTTTCAAAAAGATTGTTGAATATGTTACTCCTAATATTCCAATAATCATATCATTAATCATAGATATAAGATTATCATTGCTAAAAAATGTATTAATATATTTACTTATCTCTACTATGTTAGCAAGTGAATCATTAGATTTTTCTAATTTTATATTTTTTTCATACAATTCTTGTCTATGTTTTTCAGCAAAACGCTGATAGGTTTCATATTCGTCTTTTAAATTATTATATAGCTTCTCATAATCTTGCATCTACTTTTACCACCACTTTCAAATTAGCCACAAGTAATCCTTAGATATGTATGAACTTATACTTTATTATACTATACAATAAGAAACAAATAAATAGATATCCTTCAGATTAATTCACAAAAATTAACTATTTAGCCTTTAAAAGTGCACAGCTTGAAGACATTACCTATTTTATTTGAATGATTCATAAATTTTTTCTATATCTTCAAAGTTCTTTTCAAGAGAATAATTTTCTTCTACAAATTTTCTTGAATCTTCTCCCATTTTTTCTCTAAGCTCCTTATTCTGAACCAGCTTATTAATTTTTTCTGCCAAGTCATCTACATTCATTTTTTCTGCAACAAGACTGGTTACTCCAGGCTTTGTGGATTCCATAAGTCCTCCTGCATTACTTACAATTACAGGTGTTCCACATGCTTCAGATTCAACTGCTGCAACTCCAAAGCTTTCACTATCTAATGTAGATGGAAAAACGGAAATATCAAAATGCTGAAATTCATTTATTACTTGTTCAGGACTTAAAAATCCTAGAAAAGTAACATGTTCCTTTATTCCAAGCTCTTCTGACAGCTTTTCAAGATATTCCTTCTGACTTCCTTTTCCCCCAATTCTTAATTTAAGATTTTTGTCTTTATTTTGTTCCTTAACTTTTGCAAATGCTTTTATAAGATATTGTATACCATACTTTTCTTCAAGTGTCTTTATTGTACCTACTATTATTTCATCATGTGGTACTTTGTTAACAAAAAACTTTTTTGTATCAACACCAAATGGTGTAACTGTTATTTTTTTATTTGTATATTTTTCAGTTTCTACTTTCATTACATTACTTGTTGATAAAATACGGTCTGCTTTTTTCAAATTATATTTTATAATCATTTTATGTATTGGAGATTTTACTGGAAAATCATATACATCACTTCCCCATACAGATATTATGTATGGATGAAAATTAGTAAGCGCTCCCAAAAGTCCATAACTGCTTGCATAATGAGCATGAAGAATATGGGGATTTATTTCATTTACAAGCTGTTTTATTCTTTTTATTTTCTTTAAATATCCAATTTTTCCGCCTTCATTAGTATTTTTCATAACACTGTCATCTATATTCAATGTGTGTACTGTAACGCCTTTGTATTCACCTTTCCCCAGAGAAATTACATGTATATCATGGCCTTTTTTTATAAAATACTCTAAAAATTTATGTGTATGTGCACTATTAATGTCTGCTAAATAACATATCTTCATACTTATACCTCCAATTATTATAAAAAGCAGCTTGTTTTTTTACTTAAAACAGCAAAAGATGAAAAGTGAAAAAATTAATTCTTCACTTTTCACCTTTCCCTTTTTAACTATATTTTATTTATACTGTTCCCATGGTTTAGTTTCTAAATAATCAATAAATTCACTTCTAAGTTCATTTTTCTTTAAAGCAAATTCGATTGTAGCCTGAAGAAAACCAAGCTTATCTCCAACATCATATCTCTTTCCATCAAAATTATATGCATACATAGCTTCCTGAGTAATTAATGTTTTTAATGCGTCAGTTAATTGAATTTCTCCGCCTTTTCCTGGTGCTGTATGTTCTAATATATCAAAAATTTGAGGCGTAATAATATATCTTCCTAATATGGCAACATTACTTGGTGCTTCTTCTATTGATGGTTTTTCTACTAAATCTTTTACTTTATAAACTCTGTCTTCTATATGAATTCCATTTACTATTCCATATTTAGATACATTTTCAGCTGGTACTGTCTGCACTCCTAAAATTGTTGTATTATATTCATTAAAACAATCTATAAGCTGCTTTAAACATGGCTTTTCACTATCTACAACATCATCTCCAAGTAAAACTGCAAATGGCTCATTACCTACAAATGTTTTTGCACAATGAATTGCATGACCTAATCCTTTAGGTTCCTTCTGTCTTATATAATGTATATCAACCATGTCTGAAATATCTCTTACTAATTCAAGAAGTTCTTCCTTATCATGCTTTTCAAGTTCAAGTTCAAGTTCAATTGATTTATCGAAATGATCTTCTATACTTTTTTTGTTTCTACCTGTTATAATAAGTATTTCTTCTATTCCTGATGCTATTGCTTCTTCTACAATATATTGAATTGTTGGTTTATCAACTATTGGCAGCATTTCTTTAGGCTGCGCTTTTGTTGCAGGTAAAAATCTAGTTCCCAAACCAGCAGCTGGTATTATTGCCTTTTTTACTTTCATAACTGTCTCTCCCCTTCATTTTAACGTTTTCTACTTAAGTATTATCCTAGCATATATATTAACTATAAATCAATAATCATTATAAATCTTAATCGAAATTTAATATATGAAACATTTAAATGAAGCTTAATATATGAAACATTTACACGAATCTTAATTTATACTTTGGAGTATTAAATCAGCTGCTCTGCCTGCACCACCAAAGCTTTTTATTTTGCTTGAATATATATTTAGTTTTTCTTTAAGCTGATTATCTTTTATTAGTTCATTGCATGTCTTTATAAGAAAATCTTTTGTAAAATTTGATATACCAGCATTTACTGCACATCCAATCTGTTCTGCCTTTTCTGCATTAAAATGCCTCTCAAAATGTTTTCCTGGGAAAATAATAGCAGGTACTTTATTTTCAATACATTGTACTGTAGTGTTTTGTCCTCCATGGTGGATAGCTATATCAGCCATCTTTATAACTTCATCTGCTGGAACCATATTCATAAAATGAACATTTCCAGAACTCAAATCGTTATCGCTTTTACATCTTTGATTTCCTCCTGCTGTTACTATAACATCAAATTTAGATCCTTCAAATGCATCTACAATTACCTTTTCATAAATTTCCGGCTTCAACTGACCTACACTTAAATATACATATATAAGCGGGCGAACCTTTTTAAAATGAAACTCTGATTTTATAAAATTCTTAGGTGTTACTGACCCTAAAAATATATATTTTGATTCATCACCTAATTCTTCTAACTCAGGAATGCTTGGAACAAGTACTTTATCGCTGTAATATGTTTGATTAAGCTCACATATATTTTCTATTTTACTCAAATTCAAGCTATCTAATAATTCATTATAATTCTTTTCATAACCATTTCCATTTTTATTATTATATCCAAAATAAATAATCAAAGTCTTTCTTATTTGGAGTGCCACCTGTACAAAAATATGGAATATTCATCTTCTTTGCAACTATAGGCATTACAGTTTCAAATTCTCCTATTATAATATCAGGTTTAAAATTCTTTACCAAGTCAACTTCTTCTTTAAAAGTATTTTGGATATATTCTTTTGAAATAAGCCCTTTAAGATTCATTACATCACACAAACTATTTGTAGAATATTCATTACTCATTAATTTTCTAAAATCTATTTTAGGCTTATACCCTTCTACAGTTTTATATCCACAAGCTTCAGCATACTGCGCTTCTCTTCCAGCAGATCTAAATAGTATTTTGCAGTTTTCTTCTCTCTCTTTTATAGCATCAGCTATAGCTATCAATCTAGTTATACTGCCTAAAGCTTCAACAGAAGCTATTCCTGGTGTAAATAATATTTTTTTCATTTATACATCTCTCCTATCTTATTTTCAGTATACATTATACTGCTATACTTTATAGTAGTATGTTTAAAAAAATATCTCTTACTCATAATCATTAATAAGAGACATTTTTTATTACTTATAATACTCAATAAACTTCTCAGACCATTTCTCCAGCATACCAAAAAGTTCATCATACAATCCCAGCAGTAATAATCCTGAACGAGATATTTCACTACTATTTTTTTCAATATTATACCTTGAATTTATTACTGCTTTTCGTTCCTTTATATTTTTATTAAAATTCATTAAATATTGATTTCTTTGCTCTTTAGGCAGATCATCAATATTATTTAGAAATGCATTAAATTCAAAATAAACTTGACCTACATTTTTTGAACTTTCTTCCATTAATTCATCAAAATATTGTTTTCCTTTTTCATTTATAGAATACAGCGTTTTTTCAGGCATATTTCCTTCTTTTACTATTCTTGAATTTAAATATCCATTACCACATAATTTAATTATATTTTTATAAATTGATGGACTGCTTATCTTTAACCAATTACTAAGATTCCATCCTTCAAATTCTTTTACCATTTCATACGCACTTTTTTCTTTACCTCTAAGATAGCCTAGAATTATAAGATTTATTGAAGACATTTAATCACCACCACTCCTTACAACACTATACTTTATAATACTATATAATATAGTATAGTGCTATATGCAATATATGTCAAATCATTTTTCTAATTTAAATAAATATATACCTGTTTTAGATTTGCATTGTACAAAAAAAGGGAATTGCGCACCAATTATTTAGTGCGACACCCCCTTCTATAATAATTATTATTAATCTATTATTTATTATTCATATTTCTAAATTCTATTCTGCCTTTAAATTCGTCCTCCATATCAGTTGTTTTAAAATCTGTAAATGGAAATTTAACAG
>CAZLOP010000028.1:0-10487 GCA_964561205.1 uncultured Clostridium sp.
CATTTTAACAGTAAGCTTTGTATGTTTTGTAGTCGTAGATTTTTTGACGCTTACACTTTATCATTTGAGTATCAATCCAAATCTTTTTATGTTGTATGATAAATCAGTATTTTTTGTATCTCCAATGTTTAATTGGCGTGTTTTATCTTGTTTGTGAAGATTTGTATAATACTTAAATGCATCATTTAAATTATCAAATACCTCAATAATTGCTATATCTTCAACAATCAATTTATTATTTTTTTCATGCTGTTTTAAGCTGTCAAATACAATCCATTTGTTAGGGTATGTTTTTCTTGCTTCACTCCATTTCATGTTATCAGCTCCTTTTTGTTTAATATAAACTATTTATTTACCTATTTTTTTCTTGAATTTTTTATTATCTCCGATATTTGAAATTGTATAAATGCTTTTATATTATTGTTAAAATTAGCTATATCATTATTAGATACCTCAAATTCTCCATCTGGACATTTAAAAATAGTATATCCATTCTCTTCATCAAAAATAAATTGACAATTTATTGTTTGTAAATATTGTTCTATAAAATATTGTTGAGGATTTTCTGAAAGATCATTTTCATTATCAAAATTGAAAATAAATACATTTAAAGCTGAACCTATTTTTTGAATCATTTCTACACTTGGCTTACGTCTACCATTTTCATAATTTTGAATAGTAATAGTGCTTACATTAATGGCATCAGCTAATTGTTTTTGAGTTAATCCTTTATCTTTTCTTAATTTTTTTATCATATCACCAATATTCAAAATATCACCTCTATCATATTTTACACTAACACTAACAATATGTACATAAAAAATATAAAAAAATACCTTGACACTAACAAAATGAAATAGTATTATTAACTTGCAAGCTAACACAATGTTAGTGTTGAAAGGGGCGAGTATATGAAACTAAAAGTAAATTTAAAAGTAGAAAGAGCAAAGAGAGATTGGACACAAGGTGATTTAGCCAAGGAATCTGGTGTATGCAGATTAACGATTTCTAATTTGGAGAATGGAAAACAAGATATTCAAAATTTACCATTAAAGCAGTTATCAAAATTAGCAAAAGCTTTTAATATTCCATTTTCAGAATTTATTACAGATGAACAGTAATTATTAATTACCGTTTCTTAAAAATTAACATATCTATATAAATTCTAAAATGACAATGCAGAGAGCAGGACACAAAAAATCACACTCTGAATGAGATGTACCACAAAGTATAGCTTATATAAGGGTAGCAACCTAATTAAAAAAATGGAGGGGATGAAAATTTACCACAAGTACTTCATCAGAATAAAAAAATGCAACTAGTACTTCATCAAAAAGATTACAAGGTTTGTCCAAAGTGTAGAAAAATTTTATATTAAAGAAATTGGAGGTTGAGAATATGGAGAATTTAAATAAGTTAGAGGATATCGAATTACTAGAATGTGCTAAAGAAATTAAAAATATTCGTAGATCATTTGATATTATTAAAAATTATTTATTTAAAGATTTTAAAATCGAAGGGGTTATCGAAAATAATAATCATCTTGAAGATGAAAAGATTATATATACACCTGCAGAAGCTGCAAAACAAATAGGTGTTTCTAAAACAGTAATGTATAATGATTTGCTTAAAAGAGAAGATTTCCCAAGCTATCGCTTGAATTCAAAATACTATATTTCTAAAAAAGGATTAGAAGAATGGGTACAAGCTCAAATTAATAAAAGGTAGGTGAAGGTAATGCAGGATAAGGAAAAATTAAAAGAGCAGTTATTAAAAGGTACATTCCATTACTATAAAGATGCATTATTTATTAATGCAAAAGTGAAGAATATATGTGAACTTACAAGCTGTTTACATATTTATTTTGAAGGTGGTGCGATTGATGTTGATATTAATAAAATTGAACCAATAGAAAGACCAAGTGGTATTAATGAAAAATTTAGATTCTGCTATATCCTTAAATCTTACAACAATGAATGTATTGGATATATAGGGCAGATGGAAGAAGATAAAAGCTAGGTGGTGCGTATGGAGAAAATACAAGTAACACATGATAAAGAAATTACAATAGCAGTAGGAAAAAGTAGGAATGATACAAAGTGGATTAACAAGAATATTAAATGGTCGGATTTATTAAATAAGTTAAGTAAAATAGTAAAAACAAATGAAACCGCAACAGAATATAAATCTATGAAAAAAGATGAACAGGGAAAAATAAAAGATAAAGGCGGCTTTATTGGTGGAACTGTAAAAGATGGTAGAAGAAAATTAGAGAATGTATTAAGTAGAAGTTTAGTAACACTGGATATAGATTATGCGACAGAAACGATTTTAGAAGAATTGAAGTTTTTAGCTGATTATGCATATTGTATATACTCAACACATTCCCATACAATGGACAATCCTAGGTATCGATTAATTATACCATTAAACAGAGCAGTTACACCAGAAGAATACCCTGCAATATCAAGAAAAATAGCTGAGTTTATTGATGCATCAATGAATATATTTGACGATACAACACATCAGGTTAATAGATTGATGTACTGGCAGAGCTCACCAAAGGATATTGATTATATTTTTGATTATGGTGATTGTGATTTTCTGGATGCGGATAAAATATTGAAAAAATATAACGGAGATTGCAGAAATGCGAGTCTTTGGTCTAAAAGTCAAAGAGAAAAAAATAAAATACATGATACTGTTAATGATAAACAAGAAGATCCATTAACTAAGAAAGGAATCATAGGAGCTTTCTGCAGAACTTATTCAATTTCAGAGGCTATAGCTGAATTTTTATCTGAAGTATATGTACCTGGTGCAGATGAAACAAGATACACATATGCAGAAGGTTCAACAAGTGGTGGTGTAGTTGTTTATGATGATAAATTCTCATATTCACATCATGGAACAGATCCAGCTTCATGTATTTTATGTAATGCCTTTGATTTAGTCAGAATCCATAAGTTTGGCCACTTAGATGAAGAGGTAAAGAAGGGCAGACCAAGCAAAGAACTACCAAGTTTTAAAGCCATGTCAGAGTTCGCAATTAATGATAAGAAAGTATTAGTTACCATTGGACAGGAAAAAATGATGTCAGCCCAAGAGGAATTTGATGCAGTTGAGGAAGAATATGACACTGAATGGCTTAAAAAATTGGAGTATACCAAAAATAGTGCATTGCGTAAAACCGTTAAAAATTTCAGATTAATCATAGAAAACGAGCCTTTACTTAAGGGAAAACTTAGGTATGACATATTTTCTATGCAGTTAAAAGTAGGCGGACAACTTCCTTGGAGAGTTAACGGGAATATGGAAAATTGGTCTGATAAAGATGATACTGGATTATTGGAGTTTATAGAAACTTATTATGATCTGAAATCAAAACCAGATATGGATGCGGCATTACAAAATACATTTGAGTCATCTGGTTATCATCCAATAAAAGAATATATCGAGGGTATTCCTTGGGATGGAGAAAAAAGAGCTGAAACAATGTTTATAGATTATTTAGGTGCTGAAGACAATGAATATTCGAAACTTGTTTCATTAAAAATATTAACTGGAGCAATTAAGCGAATATATGAGCCAGGTTGTAAATTTGAACTCATACCGGTGTTGTCGGGTTCGCAAGGGAAAGGTAAGTCCACTATAGTTGAAAAATTAGGTAAAGGATGGTTTACTTCATTTGATAATGGAATATTATTTTTGAGAAGTAAAGAATTATCAGAAAGTACACAAGGAATATGGATTATAGAATGGGCTGAGTATGGAGCTAATAAGAAAAAAGATTCTAAGATAAAAAGTCTGTTATCAAAAAATGACGATAACTATAGACCTGCATATGGAAGAAGAACTGTGAAAGTTCCTAGGCAATTTGTTATGATAGCAACTACTAATGAAACAGAAATACTCACAGATAATACCGGGGATAGAAGATTTTTACCCTTAATGGTTGGTGTGAATGCAAAAAACTTTGCATTTCCGAATACTGAATATTGCGATTTTTACCCTTAATGGTTGGTGTGAATGAGCCTAAAAAAGATATATTTGATAATAATGATTTTAAAATACATTTTAGTGATGAGGTTCAGCAGATATGGGCAGAAGCTTATTATCTTTATAAAAATGGTTACAGAGCTTATTTAAATAGTAGTGAATACAAAATGATAGAAGAATATAAGGATCAGTTTAGAGAAACAGATCCCATGTATGATGACTTTGTAAATTATATGGAAAAGCCTATTTGTGAAAACTGGTATGAGTTAAAACTTGATGAAAGAGTGGCCTATCTTTGGGGTGATGTTGCAAAGGTTGCAATTCCAGAAGATCAACAGATATCGAGATATAAGGTTTGTTTGCAGGCAATATATGATGAATTTATAGTTCAAAGATATGCTACTACTTTCAGCAATCTTAAAGATGCAAAAGGTATAATACAAAGTTACCTTCAAAAATTAAAATGGAGTAAAAAGGCAGGAGGGGATAATGGTAGATTAAAATTTGGGGTATATGAAAGACAAGTAGCATACTTAAAACATTAAAAAATGGTTTTTGTGGTTCTAAATTAAAGAACAATGGTTTTTACAAATCAAGTAATATTGCGGGTTTAGGTATATTAGGAACACAAAAACCATAAAAACCACTAATAATATTAAATAAATAATATTAAATAAATAATATTAAATAAATAATATTAAATAAATAATATATGAATATAGACATACAATATTTATTTAATATTATAGCCTTTATAGAAAATGATAAAAAAATGTGTTTTTATGGTTTGATATGTATTAACCCCCATAAATAGAGAGGTGAGGGCAGACCACTTAGAAATAAAAAAATGGTTTTGAACCACTAAAGAAAGAAGGTTAATTATGAAATTTATAAAATTAAATGAAAATTTATTTATTAATGCAAATGCGTTAATTTCAATTTTTATAAAGATGGAAAGAGAGGATTCAGGCGCTGACTATGATATCTATGCAGAAATAAAATATGATTCTGGTGAAAAAATAGAAAAATATAGTTCATATCTAGGAAATCTGGAGAGTGGTACTCTTGATAGATGTGTATTTTCTTTTAATGGACAATGCCCGTATGTAAAAGAAGGCGAAGAAGAAATTAGTTGTGATGGATGCAAGGCAGATAAATATCTGGTTCATGAAATGGGATTCTTAGCACGAAAGGCAAGAAGAATTATTCAGGAGAGAATACATGGAATATTAAATTCAGATTCTAACGTATTAGATTTAGATTTTAGTATTCATGGATATTTTCAAAACACTGTAGATAAGAATGATAAATCAACTTATGAAATTTATGATACAAAGGATACAGAAAATTCTTTGTATACTGAGGAAATAGAATTTAAAGGTTATACAAAATTTATAAATCAGAAAATAGGTAGGGAAATGTAGGGATAAGAATATATTATGAAAGGAATGTTGAAAATGTATTGTTTATCAAAAGACAAATTACGAGTGACCGAAGCTATAGGTTTTGGAATTACAGAGCTAGAAGCACCTGTACGCTATATGAAAAATAATGAATTAGTTACTAGCATACCAGGTCAGAAAATGTATTGTATATTTACAAACAATGGCTATTTGATGGATGCACTTGAGAGTGAAGCAGAAGCAAAAGAAAGAATTAAAGATGTTATGCAGGCTTTGGCTGCAGGAATAGAAGGTTTTGAATTTTAAAGGAGTGGATAAAATCATGAAAAATAAATTAACAAAGTCATTTTTAAAACAAAAGAATGCAGACCATGAAATGGATATAATCACTAATAAAATTAACAGAAATGCTCCAGGAGCACCAGTGACGTTAAATAGGAGCAAGAGAAGAAAATTAGAAAAACTTAAAAAGCAATATCAAAATTAGAAGATTTATTATAAGGAGTGTATGAAATATGAATAAAACAGAAATTAAAAAGAAATTTTACAAGGTAGTTAGTGCATTAGAGGAATGTTCAGATGTTGCTCTTAAAAATGATAAGGGTGTAGTTATGGAGCGTGGTGTAAATATAGACGGCGATATTGAAAATAACCACTATATAACTTATGGAGTTGAGGATAATTTAATACATCTATATGAAGGTGATACACAGCTATTGAAAATTGATGAAGAAAGCCCAATTATATTAATGATTGAGTTTGCATTAGGTTTAACAATAGAGCAGTAATAAAAAAAATAAAAGGCAGTATCAGAAGATACCACCATAACGTAAGCAATTATAGTGTATATCTTCTGAAAGCCTTTGTAAAGGGTATTTATAGTATGAATTTAAAACTATACAGGAACCTTATTAAAGATTTAACAGTAGGACAAATATGTCCAAGTGCAAATTTTATTGGTTACACAAATTTGAGTAGCCAATAAACTATATAAAATTATATAGGAACCTTATTCAAGAATTAATTAATGAAGATGTTAAAGTCCAGGATTTAAGGATAGGACAAATTTGGGACAGCCTTAAATTATATAAAATTATAAACAAATAACTACAGCTCAAAAAGAGCAGCAGATAAAGGAGAGGTACACAATGAAAACAATGATAAATAAAATTTTAGAAAATGAATTTCATCATATCCAGGAGCATCACGAAAGTAATGATTTAAAGGATAATAAAGAAATGGAAACAGAGAGAGAATATGCTGATGCCATGTTTGAAAAAATATTTAATCTTCTTCCAGAAGATAAGAGATTTTTATTATATGAATATGAAAGTGCAATTTCAAATTTTGATGTAGATATAGCAAGATATTATTTCATAAAAGGTGTAGAAATGGGTGTAACTAATTTAGATTTTATGAAAGATTATACAGATATGTTATAGGAGTGTGATTATAGATGGCAAAGATTATTATTAAATATGAAAATGAAGTTGATAAGATAAAGATAATTGAAACACTGGCAAAAGGATTAAAAATATTAAGAGTGCATAAGCCTTTTAAAGCAAATAAATATTATAGATGCTGCATAGAAATTGAGTAATTAGGTAAAAGTAGGTATTGTAATAAATATTATGATATCTACTTTTATTATTTTGGTAGGAAAAACGAGGAATATATCAAAGTTTTAGACTCTATTTTTAAGAGAGCAAGTTTGCCAGGTGTTGGTTTAACTGATAGCAGAACTTATATTCAAAATTCAATAAATTATAAGTGATTTTATCGATAAACTATGGTATAATGAAAACATAAAAATAAATATAATTAGTACCCTCACTTTTAAGTGAGAAGGCTATTTTAAGCCATGGGAAGTATTTCACAATTATTGTGATTTATTTCTTATGGCTTTTTTATTTTATTAAAAAGGAGAAGATGAAAATATGGAAAAGAAAACAGGAATTATTAAAAACATTAATTCAGAAAGAGGATTTGGTTTTATTACTGATACTGAAGGCAAAGATCATTTCTTTCATTGTACAAGAGTATTAGATAAAAAGTTTGATTCACTTGTAAAAGGTGATAAGGTGGAATTTTCTATTGGTGACAACAAAGGAAAAGAAGTGGCTGTCAATGTAAAAATAATTAAATAGTGTAGGGGGTATAAGTTATGAGCGAAGAAGCAAGACGAGCTTATAATGCATACAAGCGAGAATGGTATAAAAAGAATAAGGACAAGGCAAAAGCAGCTCAACAGAGATACTGGGAAAAGAAAAACAAGGAATTAAGAAAGGAAGCGTAAAAATGCAAGTATTAGAAAGTACACCAGAGCAAAAAGAAAAATATGAAATTTATATTAATTCAGTATATAGAGGATATGACAGCCTTATAAATAAAATTAATAAGATTTTATTGTCATATGGAGAAGTATTTTTTAAAGGTACACAAAATATACTGACACATGAATATGTGCTAAATAAGAAGAAAGAGACTAAAGAGGAAATAACAAATTTATCCCAAAAAACTTTTATTAGTGCAGTAGAAGAATTAAAAGAATATAAAGAAAAATATTTAAATGAATGTTTTCCTATGACTTCAACAGATGATTCATTAGAATTAGATTTTATAAGCAGAGAGCTTGCTGTTATGAATTCTGATGAATTAAAACAATTTTATCTTGAAAATATGCTTGATAAAAACAAAGTAAGACTGTTTGACATAGAGCTTAAGAAAAGACTTAATTCAAATGATAATGATGCACAATTAATAAAATTATTCAAAGATGAATTTACAATTGAAGATTCAATAACAAAGAAAATTGATGAAAGAATTAAATATTTTGATGGACTTAGACAGATATCAATTAGCTCATTGGCTTTAATTAAATCATTAAATGGCAGTACTCCGGAAATAAAGATGTTATCTTTTGATGAAGTATTTAGATTTGTTGAAGGTAAAAGCAGCATGAATAAACCTGACAATATAAATATTATTGAATTGTTAAGCTAGGAGGGAAATTGATGGCAGATAGAAAAAATGTATCTTTTACTTACGATACTGAAAAAGATGATGGAAAAATAACAGCAAATTGGAGCAATAACGTTATTATTTGTAATGATGGAAAATGTGGAATACAAGGAAATAATATTGATGTTTTAGGTTATAAAATGGATGGATCTATTGGAGAAACAATTTTAACATCTACAAAAGAATGCCTTGAGGAAATGTTAGCATTAGTAAATAAAGCTATAGAAAATAGTTAAAATATAGGGCTGTAATGGCCCTTTTATTATTAAAAAGGCTATATTTTAACACTTTAAAATTAGAGCAAAGTATCAATATTATTAGATTTGAAAGGAGGGGTATACCCCCATGAGTGAAAATAAGAAGAAATTAAGGCTTAAATTGAGTACACCTTCCGATATAAGAAAAACATTAGCAAGAGTAACAAATATGTTAGCCAATAATGAAATGGATACGAAAACAGCTAATGCAATCATATATTCATGTAATTCTATATTGAACAGCATAAGAACTGATGAATTAGAAAAGAAGATTTCAGAATTGGAGGAATTAGTCAATGATAAGTAATAAAAGGATTCAAAGGCTTAAACAGAATATAAAAAAGGCCTATGGTTCTAAAGAATTTTCAAAAGTAGTAATAAGAGCAAAAGAAGGATTATTCCTATTTAACTTACTTGAAAAGCCTGGATCAGATGAAAGAAGGGTAAAGATTGATAAAGAAAGCATCAATTATGATGTAGCTGAATTTACTGACCATTCTATAGATAAGATTTTAGTTGTTGGTGATGGTAGATCACAACCAGTAATAATCATTGATGACATACCGGAAGATGATGACTTTCAAGAATTAAAGCAGTATGCAGATGAAAACAACATATTAAATTATAGTGAGCTATCTACTGATGATTTAAAGAAAATAGCTGATTTAGAATAATTTTTCCCCACGATAAAAAAGAAAGGATGTGATGCTATGAATCATAACATTGAGGTTATCAATCCTAAATTATTAGCATTAAGATTTAGTTTGATACCATTTATCAAAGAGATTGAATATAAAAAAGATGACAACATAGAAAGTTATAAAGAACCTTTTAGAATAACTCAAGAGGGGAAAATAGTCTTAAATAAAGATAATAAGTTATATGAGATTATTAAGCCAAGAATAATAGAAGTAATGAAGTTTAAAGATAAAAAGCTTAATAAGAAATTATCAGAATTAAAAAAGATAAAAAAGCCATCGCCTAATCAATTAAGTTATACTTTTGCAATGCAAATTGAATTTGAAAGGAGAGAAAAAGAAAGGAAGGTGAGTATGTAATGGCAGGAATTAGAACAAGCATTCAGTTAATAGATATGGTATCAGGACCAGCAAGAAATATACAAAGTGCCACAGATGCATGCAGAGTAAGTTTTGAAAATATGCAGAGAGTTTCTAGTAATGCAGTAGACACTGCTAGTATGAAGTCTATGACAAACCATTTAAGTAATACAAGTTCAGTAGCTGATAATTTGTCAGATAATATAAGAAATGCTAATATGCAACAACAAAACTTTAACAATTCATTAAGAAGTGGTGAGAGTGCTGCTGATGGATTACTAGGAAAGATTAAAGGATTTGTGGGTGCTTATGTAGGTATGCAAGCAGGCAAAGGAATTATAAATGCATCAGACCAATTAGTACAAACTAAGGCAAGGCTTGATTTAATAAATGATGGCATGAGAAGTACAGCAGAATTACAACAAATGATATTTGAATCAGCTCAAAGGTCAAGAGGTTCATATATGGGAACAGCTGATGCAGTTGCAAAATTAGGCATGCAAGCAAGAAGTGCATTTGCTAATAATGCTGAAATTGTAGCATTCACAGAGCAGTTAAATAAAAACTTTAAAATAGCAGGAGTTTCAGCGCAGGGAATTGATTCGGTAATGCTACAGTTAACTCAATCAATGGCAAGTGGTAAGTTGCAAGGTGAAGAATTAAATGCAATACTTGATAATGCACAACCAATAGTTTGGATGGGTTATAATTAATTAGACAATAATTATTCGGTCATGATATAATATAAA
>CAZLOP010000029.1:0-10307 GCA_964561205.1 uncultured Clostridium sp.
TTATTTTACTTCTCTTAACAAATGTATCTTTTACTTCTGAATTAGTTATAATATCAACTTCTCTTTGTCTGTATCTTAAATCTGGGTCTTTTAATCCATGCCATTTTTCAGGTAATGGTTTTAGTGATTTAGCAACTAATTCAAATCTATTAACTTTAACTGTAACTTCTTCTGTTCTAGTTTTAAATACTTCACCAGTTACAGCAATTATGTCACCGATATCTAAAGTTTTATAGAACTTTAAATTTTCTTCTCCTACTAAGTCAATTTTTAAGAATAATTGCATTTTACCATCTCTATCATGTATATCTGAAAATACAACTTTTCCCTGACCTCTTTTTGACATAATTCTACCAGCAATTGTTACCATTTTGCCTTCTAATTCATCATAGTTATCTTTTACTTGTTTTGATGTATGAGTACGTTCTACTTTATAAACATCAAACGGATCTTTTCCCGCTTTTTGTAACTCAGCTAATTTCTCTCTTCTTAAAGTTTCCTGCTCACTATATTGAGCTTCCAAATCTTGTATACTCATTTCTTCTGTTGACATGATTTCTCCTCCAATTAATTTCTATTTATTTCTAATATTTCAAATTTGTTTACTCCATCAGGAACAGCTACTTCTACTATTTCACCTATTTTCTTACCTATTAATGCTTTTCCAACTGGAGATTCATTTGATATTTTGAAATTCATTGGGTCAGCTTCTGCTGAACCAACTATTGTATATTCTACATCTTCATCAAATTCATAGTCCTTAACTTTAACTTTTGACCCTACTGACACTATGTCATGCGGAATCTCTGATTCATCTACAACTTCAGCATTTTTTAACATAGCTTCAATCTGTACAAATCTTCCTTCAACCAATCCCTGATCATTTTTTGCTTCATCATATTCAGAGTTTTCACTTAAATCTCCATATCCTAAAGCTACTTTTATTTTTTCTGTAACTTCTCTTCTCCTTGTAGTTTTTAAATATTCTAATTCATCTTCTAATTTTTTTACACCTTCATATGTCATAACATATTTTTTTGTTTCGCTCATATCTTTTACTCCCCTTTAAAACCTATTTTTTTAATATTAATATAATATACTTCATATAGTTTTTTTTATACTATAATTTTTTAATTTCTTGACTAATTTCTATAATGACTACACTAAAAAGCATCCTAAAATCATTTTAATAATTATAAAACAGCATATATTATATGTCAATAAATCCTAATTTCTTAACATTTTACTTTTCTATACTATATTTTTGTATTCTTTTAATATATTAAGTACTTTCTTGCTGTCATCCTCAGTATTAATTGCATTTCTTATTTCTGAAGATTTTGCTAGACCTTTTAAATACCATGATGCATGTTTCCTCATTTCACGAACAGCTTTATACTCACCATCATATTTAATTGCTAATTCATAATGTCTGATACACATATCAATTTTGTCACTATTTGTAACTTCAATTTGGGATTCACCTTTTAATGCACGATTGATCTGATCAAAAATCCAAGGATTGCCTTGACTCGCTCTGGCAATCATTATTGCATCACAATTAGTTGTTTCTTTCATTCTAAATGCATCTTCTGGTGTACATACATCCCCATTACCTATAACAGGTATAGAAACGGCCTCTTTTACATGTTTTATTATATCCCAGTCAGCATTTCCCTGATACATCTGCTTTCGTGTTCTTCCATGTATTGCAACAGCATCAGCACCTGCCTGCTCCATATATTTTGCAAACTCAACTGCATTTATGTTATCTTCATCAAAGCCTTTTCTAAATTTAACTGTTACAGGTTTATTGGAAACAGCTTTTATTGATTTAACTATTTTTGCTGCAAGTTCAGGTTCCTTCATCAACGCAGAACCTTCGCCATTTTTTACTATTTTAGGAGCTGGGCATCCCATATTTATGTCAATTATACAGATATCATCCCGTTCATTAAGATGTTCTTCGCATATATTAGCCATAATTTCAGGATCTCTTCCAAATATTTGTGCTGCTACTGGTTTTTCTTCATCTGCTATTCTTAATAAAGCTTCAGTATTTTGACTCCCATAATATAATGCCTTGGCACTAACCATTTCAGTATAGACCAGTCCACAACCCATTTCCTTACAAAGTCCTCTGAAAGATATGTCAGTAACTCCTGCCATAGGTGCTAAAAAAACATTATTGTCTAATATAACATTTCCTATTTTCATAGAGATTTACTCCCTGTTTTTTTCATATAAAATTTTTAATCCTTCTAATGTTAAATCCGAATCTACTTTATCAATAGCACTAGTATGTTTTGCTATAAGATTTGCTAATCCTCCTGTTGCTATTACAAGTGGCTCTTCAGGATTCTTTGAATTTTTAATTTCTTCTTTCATAGTTTTTACTATATATTCAACTTGCCCAATATATCCAAATAAAATACCAGCCTGCATACTAGTAACAGTACTCTTACAAATTATTTTACCTGGCACTTCTAATTCTACTCTTGGAAGTTTTGCTGCCCTTTCAAATAATGCATCTGCTGCAATTCTAATTCCAGGACATATACATCCTCCTAGATAATCTCCATTTTTTCTTAATGCACAAAATGTTGTTGCTGTTCCAAAGTCTATTATTATACAGGCTCTCTTATATATTTCGTGGGCTGCTACTGCATTTACTATTCTGTCTGCACCAACTTCTCTTGGATTATCATATTTTATGTTTATTCCTGTTTTTATTCCTGGTCCTACAATAATAGGCTCACGACAAAAACATTTTCTTAGCATATTTTCTAACGAATGCATTATATTGGGAACAACTGAAGATACTATAACACCTTCTATATCTTTATGATTAATTCCGCTAACTGTAAACAGCTGCATCACCTGTATACTATACTCATCTGATGTTTTCTTTCCATCACTTGAAATTCTCCAGCTGGCAATATATTTTTTGCCATCATGCACACCTAGGACTATATTGGTATTTCCTACATCTACTAGTAAAACCACAAAAGCACCACCTTTATAATAATTAAATTAAAAGCAGCCCTATGAGCTGCCTTTAATTTAAATCAATTCTAAAATAACAATATAATTTTAACAATTCTCATTCATTTGTCAAGTATTTAAGCTATATTCCTATATTTAGAATAAACCTACTATTTCACCATTCTTTAATATATCCATTCTGTTTGCAGCAGGTACTTTAGGAAGACCTGGCATAGTCATTATATTTCCTGTTAATACAACTATGAAACCAGCTCCATTAGATACTTTTACTTCTTTAACTGTTATATCAAAATCTTTAGCTCTTCCTAATAATGATGGATTATCAGATAATGAATATTGGGTTTTAGCCATACATATTGGAAGTTTGTCTAAATTAAACTTTTCTAATTCTGCTATTTGTTTTTTAGCTGCTGGTGTATAGTTCACTCCATCAGCTCCATAAATTTCTTTAGCTATTGTTAAAATTTTATTTTCTATTGTATCTTTTTCATCATATATAGGTTTAAAATCTGATTTATCATCAGATAAAACATCTAATACCATATTTCCTAATTCTATTCCGCCTTCTCCGCCTTTTGCCCATACATCTGATAATGCAACTTTAACGCCTAACTTTGCACAGTAATCTTTTATGTATTTTACTTCTTCTTCACTGTCACTTACAAATTTGTTAATTGCAACAACTGCATCTACATTATATTTTTTTATGTTTTCGATTTGTTTTTCTAGATTTCCCATACCCTTTGCTAATGCATCTACATTTGGAGTATTTAATTCATCTTTACTTACTCCACCATGATGTTTTAATGCTCTTATAGTAGCAACTAAAACAACACAAGAAGGTTTTAAACCAGCATATCTGCATTTAATATCAAAGAATTTTTCCGCTCCTAGGTCTGCACCAAAACCAGCTTCAGTAATAGCAACATCTCCAAGTTTTAATGCCAGCTTTGTAGCCATTACAGAGTTACATCCATGTGCAATATTAGCAAATGGACCACCATGTATTAATGCTGGAGTATTTTCTAAAGTTTGAACTAAATTAGGTTTTATGGCATCTTTCATTAATAGAGCCATGGCACCCTGAACTTCTAATTCTTTTGCATATACAGGTTCACCATCTAAATTATATCCAATAACTATATTTCCCATTCTTTCTTTTAAATCTTCTAAGTCTTTTGCTAAACATAAAATTGCCATTATTTCTGAAGCAACTGTAATTGTAAAACCATCTTCTCTTACAAAACCATTTACTTTTCCACCCATTCCAACAACTATATGTCTAAGTGCTCTGTCATTCATATCCATTACTCTTTTAAAAGTAATTCTTCTTGAATCTATTCTTAGTGCATTTCCTTGATGAATATGATTATCTATAGCTGCACAAAGTAAATTATTTGCTGATGTTATAGCATGCATATCTCCTGTAAAATGAAGATTAATATCTTCCATAGGAACAACCTGTGCGTATCCACCACCTGCTGCTCCTCCTTTTATTCCAAAAACAGGTCCTAAAGATGGCTCTCTTAATGCAATTATTGTTTTCTTGCCTAATTTATTAAGTGCTTGGCCTAAACCTACTGTAACTGTAGATTTTCCTTCTCCTGCGGGAGTAGGATTTATTGCTGTTACTAAAACAAGCTTTCCATCTTTGTTATTTTTCATTTTTTCATATACATCTAATGAAATTTTACATTTATATTTTCCATAGTATTCTATATCTTCTTCATCTAATCCTATGTTTTTCGCAATTTCCTTAATAGGCTTCATTTTTGCTTCTTGCGCAATCTGAATATCGCTTTTCATTTATAAATTCCTCCTATACTTATATATCTAGTATGCCCATAAACATAACATATATTATATCATTAATGATAATATATTAAAAGCACTTTTCGAATGCTAAATTATTTTTCAGCTTTATTGTTCGCATTATTCTATGTCACAAAATATTTCCCAGATAATAATTTATTCCAAAAAAATGCACCCAATAGCTCATGTTATTAGGTGCTAAATAGTAATTATTCATTACTCAAAAATAAATTTTCAAATTCTTCTGAATTCAATTTTTCCTTTTCTATCAAAGCTTGAGCCACAGCATGTAATTTATTGATATTATCTTTTAATAAATTAGCTGCTCTATTGTACGCTTCATCTATAATCTTTTTTACTTCATTATCAATTTTAGCTCCAAGTTCTTCACTAAAATTACGCCCTTTGCCTAAGTCTCTTCCTATAAATACTTCATCATGACCACTGCTATATGAAATAGTGCCTATTTCTTCACTCATTCCATACTCCATTACCATGCTTCTTGCTATGCTGCTTGCTCTGTCTATATCATTTTTAGCTCCAGTGCTTATATCCCCCATAATAAGGCTTTCAGCAACCCTTCCTCCTAAAAGTCCAACCATTTCATCTCTTAATTTGTTCTTTGATGTATACGAAGTATCTTCCTTAGGTAAATGCATTGTATATCCGCCAGCTCTTCCTCTAGGAATAATGCTGATTTCATGAACAGGATCACAATAAGTAAGAAGCTTCATTACTACTGCATGCCCTGCTTCATGATATGCTGTAAGTTTCTTATCATGATCAGTAATAATTCTGCTCTTCTTTTCTGGACCAGCTATAACTCTTGTTATTGCTTCTTCCATTTCCTCCATAGATATATTCTTTTTATTTCTTCTTACAGCCAGTAACGCTGCTTCATTAGCTAAATTTTCTAAATCAGCACCAGAAAAACCTGGTGTTCTCTTAGCCAGCACATTTAATTCAATGCTGTCATCCAAAGGCTTTTTCTTTGTATGAACTTTTAATATCTCTTCACGACCTTTTACATCTGGTGCACCTACTGTTATCTGCCTATCAAATCTTCCTGGTCTTAATAATGCTGGATCAAGAATATCAGGTCTATTTGTTGCAGCAATCATAATGATTCCTTCATTCACTGCAAAACCATCCATTTCTACAAGCAGCTGATTTAGTGTCTGCTCTCTTTCATCATGTCCTCCGCCAAGGCCAGTTCCTCTTTGTCTTCCAACTGCATCAATTTCATCAATAAATACTATACATGGAGCATTTTTCTTGGCTTCTTCAAAAAGACTTCTTACTCTTGATGCTCCTACACCAACAAACATTTCAACAAAATCAGAACCCGAAATGCTAAAAAACGGAACTCCTGCTTCTCCTGCTATTGCTTTTGCAAGTAAAGTTTTTCCTGTTCCTGGAGGTCCTACTAAGAGCACTCCTTTAGGTATTCTTGCACCCATATCTATATATTTTGATGGTCTCTTTAAAAAATCTACTATTTCAGCAAGTTCTGCTTTTTCTTCATCTGCCCCCGCAACATCATCAAAGGTCGCAGTTTGAGCATCAGGAGTAACCATCTTTGCTTTGCTTTTACCAAAATTCATTACTCCACGTCCGCCACCTCCGCCTTGGGCTTGTTGTGTAAATATAAAGAAAAACATAAATATAACAATTACTAATAATACAAAAGGCAGCAATGTTGCTATCCAAGCTACATTCTCTGATGGCTGAACAAACTCTACTGATACATCTGCATTAGGATGATTTGCCATTAATAAAGTAAGCTGTTCTTCTGGAACATACGTATTAAAAGTTTTTTTATCTTTAGTAGTTCCCTCTATTTTGTTATTCTGTACAACTATAGATTCAATTTTATTTTCATTCCACTGCTTGGAAAATTCACTGAACATAATAGTACTAGATGGTTTTAAATTATGCCAAACTGTCAATGCTGCTAAAAATAATACTATTGCGAATATACTCCACATAGTTGTATTTGAGCTTTTTTTCATTTAAGCTCCCCCTTTCTCTCTTTATAAATCCAATTTAAAATAGGGATAAAATCTATATTATTTTTGATAAATTTCTGGTTTTAATATTCCTATGTATGGCAGATTTCTATATTTTTCAGCGTAATCAATACCAAATCCTACAATGAATCCATCTGGCACTTCAAATCCTACATATTTAACATCTAAATCAGCTTTTCTTCTAGCAGGTTTATTTAATAAAGCTACTATTTCTATACTTTCAGCTTTTCTTGCTTTTAAGTATTTCAATAAATATTTTAATGTAATCCCTGTGTCTACTATATCTTCAACTAATAAAACATGTTTCCCTTCAATGTCATTATCCAAGTCCTTTAATATCCTTACCACACCTGATGTCTCAGCAGAATTACCATAACTAGAAACAGACATAAAGTCTATCTCACATTTTACTGTGATATTTTTTATAAGCTCAGCTGCAAATATAACAGATCCTTTTAATATTCCTACTACTACTAATTCCTTTCCTTCATAGTCCTTATTTATCTTATTTGCTAATTCTGATATTTTTTTATTTAATACTTCATTAGAAAATAGAACCTCTTGAATATCTTCTCTCATTGTTTATTCCTTTCTTTTTACAGTAATTTTTAATATTTTTCTATTTGTATTTAGTACTTTATAATCTTCTGATATCTTATATCCTGAAATATATGCAATATTATAGTCAAAACATATTATAGGAATAGAATCTCTTAGCTCCTTTGGCACTTTCATATTAATAAATACATCTTTTAATTTTTTGCTGCCTTTCATGCCAAATGGTTTTATTTTATCTCCATTTTGTCTTGTCCTAATAGTTATTATATTTTCTATTTTATCAAAATTAAAATATCTAGTAAAACTATCTTTTTTTATATTTTGCTTATTTTTTTCATTATTATCTAATACATTAAATGTTATTTCATAGTCACCAAATATTATTGAGCTATCATTTATTAAGTCTTTCCTAAGAATAACATTTTCATTATAATTATTGCTATGTTTTTTATTATTTTTCTTTAAAATAATATCTCCATATATATTTTCAGCTATAATGCCATTAGGCATATTTATCACTTTCCCAGTCTCTTTATTAAATAATTGAATGATTTCATAAATGTGTTTCATTTCAAAATCAAAATTCTGCTTTGAATAATTAATAAGACATTTTCTTATTACTCTAGTTACAATTGCCTCATTATTACTAAATGTATCCCTTTTTATTATAAAGTATTCATTCTTATTCGCACAATATTGCTTATATATTTTTAATGCTTCTTCTTCCAAAAACTGATTATCCTTCTGTAACTGTAATGACATCCTATTCAATGTCTCAATAATATTTTCATTAAAATTTTTCTTTATATAAGGCAGTATATCTAATCTTATTTTGTTCCTGTTGTAATCTCTTTCAAAATTAGTCTTATCAATCCTAGGCTTCAAATTATTATTTTTTATGTAAAGTTCTACTTCTTCTCTGCTAAGGCATAATATAGGTCTTATTATTTTATTATCTCTAAAATTTTTTATACCTCCAAGTCCTTCAATTCCGCTGCCTCTTATCATTCGAAAAAGAACTGTTTCAGCTTGATCATTTGCATTATGAGCTGTTGCTATTTTATTATAGTTTTCTTTTTGTGATATTTCTTCAAAAAAATCATATCTTGCTTTTCTTCCTGCTGTTTCAGATGACATTCTTTTTTCTTTTGAATATTTTTTTATATCAATCCTTTTTACATAACAAGGTATTGATTTCTGCTGGCAGAATTCTTTTACATATTCTTCATCAATATCCGCTTCTTCACCTCTAAGCATATGATTTATATGAACAGCTCCAACTTCTATATTAAATTTTTCTTTTAATTCATTTAACATATTTAGTAGGCAAACAGAATCAGGCCCTCCAGAAAAAGCAACCAATACTCTATCGCCTTCATTGATCAATCCATTTGTTTTTATATATTTTATTACTTTTTTATACAATACTTGCACTTCCTACTATTAATCTATCTTTCCACATACACTTATTTTACGTATATAAGCTATAAAAGTAAACAATTCCTTTATTATTAACAAGAAAAGCCACTTAATTTATTATTAGCGGCTTTAGTATTTCCATTAATTTATACACAATACATTTTAGAAACAATAACTGTCATATCATCTTTTATTATTTCCTTACTCATCATTTTAGCCTTATCTAATATATTTTTCGCTAATTTGACTGGATCCGAATGATTTTCTTTTAAATATTCCTCCAACCACACATCATCTCCAGCATTTAATTTATTTACATCTAATATTCCATCACTTACACTAATTATAATATCTCCAGGCTTTAATATTTCATTAACAACTTCAGCTTCAATTTCATCTATAATACCAAAAGGAAGATTATTTGATATTATTTTTTTTACTTGTTTATTTCTTTTTATAAAACTAGGTGCAGCACCCATTTTTATAAATGATATATTTCCATTATATAAATCTACTTTTCCCAAATCTAATGTTGCGTACTTTTCATTTTCAGAAAATTTTGCACTCATAATAGAATTTATAGTATCCACAATAACTGAAGATTCAAAACCAGACTCTGTTAAATGTTCAGTTAGATTTACTATAGACTTACTTTGAAGCGCGGCTTCATTACCTGATCCCATACCATCACTCAATATAAATGTATAATAACCATCTGTAGTTTTTCCAAAGCTATAATAATCTCCAGTCTGATTTTCACCATTTTTAATTGCTACTGCGGCATACGACATTAAATAATATTTAGGAACTTCTTCTATTGTTATAACATATTCATTTCCTTTTTCCTTAGGTATACATTCTTCATTAACAATAGCAAGCTGAAGTTTCATAACTTTATTTAAAACAGGAATAATACTATTGCTGCAATAATCATATCCCTTATAATTGCTTATATTTAAACGTATTTTTATTCTGCCATTATAATCTGTATAACAAAAGACCTCATTGTACATAATATCATTTTTATTTAATGACTTCTTTATACTTTTCTCCATATCATCGCATATTATAACTTTATTCTTAAAATTATTTAGCATTGTATTAAGAGTGTTTCCTATATTACAAATATGCTGTGATAATAATTTTCTTCCTTCAAAAAGCTGGTCCTTTACAATTTCATGTGAATTATAATTCTTTACAACCGACTCTGCATTCTTAGTTATAGAACTTTTTTTTATACATTTGTTCTTCAGTTCTGATGGAATAGTTTTTTCTCCATTCTGATAATTGTTTATCATTGTTTGAAATGACACATATGTATTTCGAAATTCTTTTTCCCAACATATGCTCCTATTAATACACTGACTACAGCTTCTATCTGCTAAATTTTCTATTAAAGCTGATCCTTTATTTTTCCATGATACATTTTCATTGGCAGTTGTTTCATTTAAACATCGTGCTATAGCATACATAACATCTGTA
>CAZLOP010000030.1:0-10304 GCA_964561205.1 uncultured Clostridium sp.
CAAAGAACACCATACTTTATTGGAAATAAATAACAGTTCTTTAAAACCCACCCGTAACAAACCCAATGCCCGTGAGAACAACCTCACCATTCTCCGTTTATGCAAGAAATATGAAGTTCCGGTCATTTTGGGAAGTGACGCGCATATTTCGTTTGATATAGCCCGTTACGATAATTTGTATGAATTGTTGCAGCTTACCGGGTTTCCTGAAGAGCTGATCATGAACCGTGATGTGAAATCATTTAAAGAATACCTTCATTTGTAGATTATATATGAAAAGAATACTTTTTGTCTGCCTGGGAAATAAATAGAAAAATAATATTTTGTTTTAAACACTTAATATATAGGTATATATAATATTTTGTTTATATTTGCAATGTAAACCATTGGGGCTTTTTGCTTCGAATATGTAAACCATAGAGTAAACTAAATATTATATGAAAGCGACTGCTAGTGTTATATTGTATAAATCTAAAACGTTGGCAAATGATGAACATCCAATCATGTTGCGGATATGTTATAATGGAAAACGTACTTATAAAAGTTTGAAGATGTCTTGTTCTCCTAGGCTATGGAATGAAGAACGTGGTGAGGTGAGGTCTAAACATCCTTATAGTGTAAATATGAATTCTATAATAACAAATGAATTGTCAAAATTGAAAAACTTAGTGTTAGACTATGAGAGACGTGGAGAACCATATTCTGCAAAAACTTTGGCAAATGAAATTTCTAAGCCTTTACCTTCCACAAAAACTTTGTTGGAATTGATAGATGATAGGGTGAGATATTTTAAGGAAGAGAAGGGTGAGTATAATACGGGAACGGGGTATCGTACATTATATAATCTGATACAAGGTTTTTCGCCTCAACGGGATGTGGAATTGTTTGAATTGAACAAAATGTGGTTAAAGGAGTTTGAGGATTATCTTCGGGCTACCAATAAAAGAGATACAAGTATATATAAACATTTTTGTTGCTTAAAAGCTGCGATAAACTATGCAATAGAGAAAGGATATTTGGCACGTGATAATAACCCGTTTATTGGATTTGAACAACATTTGGATAGGCGTACTAAAAAAAGAGCATTAACTTATGGTGAATTATACAAGCTATTGATGTATTTTAGGATGAAATATTCTTTCGCATCTGTTGATGATATAAAAATGTCTGTTCATGGTATTGCATTACCTTTGTCTGCTCAACCTTTTGATAGTGACGATGATAAGGATGTTAGGAAATATTGGAATGCTTATTTTAAAAGACGTGGATGTAATAAGATACATCCGACTATGAATAGTGAAGGTTTGGCTTTATCTCTGTTTTTTGCATCTTATTTTTTGCAGGGGATGGCATTGGTTGATTTGGCTAAGTTGAAATGGAAAGATATAAAACCTTTGAATCGAATGGATTCTAACGATTATTATCGAAAAGTATTACTTGGAGGGTATCATAATGCAGAGATGGAGAAGGTTTCAAATCTGTATTATGAGATTGAGATACTTCGCTCTAAGACATCCAAGCCAACTCGGGTTATTGTGGATGGAGTAGTGCTTTTTACAACAATTGCTCCTTTTCTGCCTGCTGTGGATGAATATGATGAAAATAATTATATATTTGGAATATATGAAAAGGATTGTGAAGATGAAAAAATAAAATTTAGTCGTATGAGATATATGATTTATTTGGTGAATGTAAATCTGAAAAGGGTTGCTAAAAAAATAAGTATAAGTGAAGATATAACTTTTTATGCAGCCCGTCATACATACGCTTCTATGTTATATCATAATGGTGTGTCAATGAATTTGATAGCCCAAAATATGGGACGTGATGTAGCTAATATAGAAACTTATCTAAAAGAATTTGATGTTCAAAAAATAATTGATGCGAATGAGATTATATGGAAACTCAAGGACCCTAATTTCCCCAAAATAGATGAACCTTAAGACATGGGAGCTGGGTAACCCGACACTCGGTTTTTTGAATTGAACTGCAAAGAACCGTCTTAATCTTCAACGGTTCTTTAAAAAATTTTGGTCCAGATTTTAGAGATTTCTAAAAAAGAGGATGCCACACAAATTGATTAGTCCGATGATTTATATAAATTTCAGCCGTCCCCTTTTCCAATTCTTCAATGATTTCTTTTGAGTTTTGGTATTTGGGGTGGGCTTCATCGTTGGCTATAACTCTGAAATTCTCTATCAGTTCATTTATCAGTTTCAAGTCTTGTTCCTCTTGTTGCAGTTCTTTTGCAACATTTTCTGTTGAATAGTAATCAACTGACGAATTAGGAAATAAGCCGATACGTTGATACTCTTTTCCTATGATTGACTGCACGAGTTCAGGGTTACATTTGGTATTTGCTTTTACATCCAATACTATTACTGCATCATGTATTGTCAATACTCTAAACTTTTTTGCATATAGTTTAGTCAATATACTCCTGAATATGTCACTTTCAGTACGCATCATTTGATTGGCTAAGAAAGTGCGGTCATTCTTTTTACTCTCCTTTATCAACTTATAGACACTCGGATATTTCTTCTTAAAAACTTTTGCGAAGTCCTTTCCTTTTGTCGTCAACGTCTTGGAGTAGAAAACCTCACGAAACAATGTTACTTTAATATCGGAACGTAACAACCTTTTAAATTCGTTTAAATCAGTAAAATCGTCCCAAAACACTCCCTTTGAAGTCTTGTAAATATACTCCCAAATATCATTGGGGATATTTTCAATTTTACATTCTTGTATATTGTTGTTTATTAATAACTTACGGAGTTCTTTACCAACAGAATAGAGAGAATTATCTATATTATTAATGTTATTATATAATATGTGTAAAATATTATTATCTATGTTATATTTGTCTATTATGATTTTATTAAATAATAATGGGTGTGAGTTATGAATGTCGCATGTAAATTTTATATTTGTGAAATTCTTGAATATTCTTGGTGATTGGGTTAATAAAGTATATATGCGGAGGTTTCTATCTACTGATAGTATTTTGAAATCTTTCTTCTTATATTCTTCCAATATATAGGAAAAATATTCCTTTGATTTTGCTGACATAAACTTATGTCGGTTCAGATAGTCCTTTGCCTCGGTTTCATGTGTCAGATGGAGCAGATTTAAAGACTTAATGAAGTTATCGTATAATTCGTTTCCCATTTCCGACCTTATTTCTTCTAACTGTTCCTTTTCGTATTTCTTTAGTTCTTGCTCCATCTTCTCGTTATATTTATCAACGGCTGCATTGTAACGCATTTCAGAAGTGACGGATAGATTGGAATTGAATTCTATCAATCGGGCTTGGATTGTGGGGATATATTCGTTGGCTATATGTATTATATTCATCACAGCCAACGTGTCTAACATGTCTTTATAAACAGCTCCCAATGTGGCTTGGAGTACCTTAGTGTTGAAGCGAGTAAAATCTCCTTCTTTATTGTTTCTGCACCTTTTTATCAATTTATGTATTAGGAAAGTATATTTTTCGTGCAGTATCAATTTTCTCGGAATGGCTTTGCTTTTTCCCTGAATGGTTTCATATTGCGCCACGAATGTATTGTCACAAGTCACATCCTGAAAGTTTGTGATAACTCGCTGAGGCTTGGCACGTTCTTCTAACAGTGCAATATGCTTTTCCACCACATTGTCAATGCTGATGTCCTTTAAAGAAAAAATATTTTGTTTTTTAGTTGATTTTACCATTCTAAAAACTATTTATTAGTAAATATCAACAAAGTTCTAAATAATTCAATATAAATCAAATCAATATGACAAAAAGAATAAGCAGAGAAGCAAGTGACGCAACGAAATTCAAACAGAGTTTAGCAAAGCAAGGTACAAATAATCCCAATTATGGTAAAAAACGGGATGATAGTACAAAACAAAAAATCAGTGATGCATTAAAAAAATATTGGCTATCAATTCCAAAGTCAGATAGTTTGCAGTAATAAAAGGGTATGAAAATACCCTTTTTACGCAAGTATGGTAAATAATAACATATAAGAGGTTTTAGTAATTTAATTTACTGAAATACAATATATTGTATTCTTTTATAGGTGTCTTAAAAACCGCTATTTTTTAGAAATGAAGCAGTTAGGTATAACTTTTTTCTGACTATTCTGTTTTTTTTCTTCCTCTTGTGGTAGGTTTCACATATAAAATCCCTTTCCTGATGGTGCATTTATTATTTGTATAAATAGGTTCGGCATCATCAGGAAGTTTATAAAAATAGTTGTTAAGGGATGCCTGGGCAATTCCCAATTCATCGGCAGTATGCTTGTCGTACAATGAAGATGGTGAGCCGTAGTATTCATGTGCCTCACCAATTTGTAGATGGATTACGGTTCTGAACTCTGATTTTTCCATATTTAGTTTTATTTTAGGCAAAAATACTAATTAATATTATTTGATTTCAAATACAATCACAATATTAACAATAATTTATATTTTATATTACCCTATTTCAAATATAATCACTAAATTTGTATTGTAATCAAAAAATAGTATGAACAATTTAATATTACGGTTATGGTAAATCTTACAATAGTCAACAATTCAACGGCAGTTAGAGCCAGCGTCATTACAATTCGTACCAATTCTATTGAAATCGGTTTGTTAAAAGCCATGATGATTGAGAATTTGAAAGAAAAGATGAAAAACGGTATTGCACATTTTATCTTTCAAAAGAAAAATGGTGAATTACGAGAGTGTTGGGGGACAACACAAGCAGCATTGGCAAAGGCAATGAGCAACGGAAATGGAGAATCACGAGAAGCATTTAAAACGACAGCTTTTTTTGATGTAACAAAAGGGGAATGGAGGTCCTTCAGGTGGGAATCTTTAATCCAAGTCTTTTAATGGCATGGGGAAGCGATTTTGCTTCCCTTTTTTAATACTATATTATCTCAATTTAAATAAAACCATATAATTAACTGGATTTAACCGAATATATTATCTTATTTGAAATAGAATAATTATCTTTGCAATGTGATAAAGAAACAAAATAGAAATTCTAAAAGGTAATGATATGACAACAGCAGAGATAATAAACCAGGCGGTCAAAATGATTAATGAACATGATTTCTTTTGGTTCTATGCGGATTATGAAGCAGCGGCAAGAGAGGCTGCAAGAGGGCACATGGTCGCTTTTGTAGAGTTGATTAATAAAGTAAGTACCGAAGTTCGGAAAGCATTAAAAGGCTTGTGGATGGCACGTTATGAATGGGCAAAGAAAAACATGTTTGAGATTGACAGAGAAGCATTAAGAGTTTATGAGGCAAAAGAGGCTGCTGTATTGGCAGCCTTGACAACTCCAACGGATTTATTGATGGCAGCCTGATATTCATTAATATAACTTTTGAATATGAATTTATTATCAATGCTTTAATAATAAATGGGTTCGTGCTAAATTCAAAAACAATAGATTTCAATTAAAAAAGAATATTATGAGTTTGAAAAATACCTATGTTACTTCGGATTATATGGAATGGGATTCTATGTTGTCTTTAGTTCGCAAACTATATCGAGACAAGGAATATAGATTGTCGCTGTTAATTGGCTGTGGTAGTTTCTTCGGATTACGTATAAGTGACTTACTCACTCTTACATGGTCTATGTTGTTGGATGATGAAAAATTCGTTATTGTAGAAAAGAAAACGGGTAAAAGACGGGAAATAAAAATCAACTCTAATTTCCAAAAGCACATTGCTGATTGTTGTATGTCTTTAGGTGTGGCAGATAAACATGAGAAGTGTTTCCTCAGTCGTAAAAAAACGGTGTATTCCACACAAAGAATCAATGTACTGTTCAAGTCAATAAAAAGCAAATATGGATTGAAGGTGGAACATTTTTCTACCCATTCAATGCGAAAAACATTCGGACGTAAGGTTTTTGAGGCTGCTGGGGAAAACTCGGAATTTGCTCTTGTCAAATTGTCGGAATTGTTTAATCATGCTGATGTAATGACTACGCGGAGATATTTAGGATTGCGGACGGAGGAGTTACTTGAAACGTATGATATGTTGTCTTTTTAATTAGAAAATAGTTCTTTTACATTAAAATAAGCCGTTCACAGATAACGTTTTCGCTGAACTTTTACTATTTTTGTACCGTTGCAAATTGCGACTACATAATTTAGGAAGCGTTTAGCTATTCTGCATTAGTGAATCTCGACAACTCACCATGTGGCAGGAATAACGGAAAACGTTCTCCTTAGGTGTGTTATATATGTTTCCAACAACATATACTGCCTAAGGTGTGAGCGGCTTTTCTTATTCGTCACAGGGCAGTCGAGAGCCTACTAATGGAATAAGTTAAGTTGGCTCACACTTCTTTTTTATAATCTTCCCTTTGAGCCTATGGGAATATTTTAAACTTCGTATGGCACTTATTAAATGTACTGAATGTGGTAATATGATTTCTGACAAATCAGAAAATTGTATTTACTGTGGCTCACCTATATCAATTTCATTAAAGCCATCAATACTCTGCCCCGAATGTGGGACATTAATGGAAGAAACGGCTGAAAAATGCACAAAATGTGGCTTTCCCTTTAGTCCCAAAAAGCAATTGGAATGTCCTGAATGTGGTGAAAAAGTAAATGAAGGTACAGAAGAATGTCCTGAATGCGGTTTTCCTTTTATTTCTCCAAAAGAACCAATTAGATGTCCTGAATGTGGTAAAGAAGTAAATGAACAATCAAAAAATTGTCCTGAATGCGGTTGCCCGTTAGAAACAAATGAAAGTCAAGAATCACTTTTAATTAATTGTGAAGCGTGTGGTAATACTATTTCAAAATGGGCTGAGGTCTGTCCGCATTGCGGTCAAAAAACAGTCACAAAAAGAAAAGACGAATATAGTGATAATATTATAGAATTTGTGATTGGTCTCGTTACGGTAATTATTTTCATCTTCTGGTTTTTTAAAAGATGTTCAATTTGATAATAAAAATATTATGAGTTTAATTAAATGCCCGAATTGCAAAGCAACAGTGTCAGATAAAGCAACTGTTTGCCCCAAATGTGGTAAGACCACACAGTACTCAACAAGAACTGCCAAAATAGTGATATGGATATTCGTAATATTCTTTGGTCTTGGTGGTGCTTGCGCTGTTTATAATAAATTCTTTAAATTTTCTACTGTTGGTTTAGCTACTAAAAATGTACAATATCAAAGATTTATATGTACAACTGATGCAGAAGGAGACCACAAAATAACACTATTTGATAATATGTTTTATTATGAGATAAAGATGCATTATTCAGACGAATGGCTTCGAGTAGCAAAAGGCACTTATGAAGTAAAAGAATTTACTTCTAATAAAAAGAAAAAAATAGGTGTATTTGTCAGAGTGGAACAAAAACCTGACCTTTCATTTTTAGTTATTGATTTGTCTGAAATGAATTTATATTGGGCAGAGCAATATATTGGAAAAGTTGAAGTTGAATAATGATTAATTTATTATGGCATTAATTAATTGTAAACAATGTGGGCATTCAATTTCAGATAAATCACGAAAATGCCCCAAATGTGGTACTCCGACTATAAAAGAAGAAGTATACGTAGTAAAAGAAACTCCAATAAATAATGAAGTTTCAGTACCTGAGTTTACTCCTAAAAAGAAAAATAATAAAAGGATAATAGTTATCCGTATTTTAGTGGTTTTAATTCTCATTTTAGGAATTATTTATTTCGGAACAACATTCACAACATCCACATCAAATACAAGCAGTACGGAAATCAGTAGCAGTACCCCCATAGCAACAACAAACGAATCTGTTAGCCAAGAAACAACTGAGCCAATCAATCTTTTAACAGACGAAAAATTAACAGATTTATTTTTACGACTTTGGAGAACCTATGGAGTTGATAGGGAATTTGTACCATATAGAAATATTGAAGGATATAAGATAGTGAAAGGTGATTTAAATGGTGACGGTTGGATGGATGCAGTAATTAATGTTTATGCAACCGCAACACCAAATGAAAAAGCCAATAAAGACTATGAAGCTAAATCATTTATATTCTGTTTCTTAAATAATGGTAGTAATTATGAACTTGCATCAGTAACAAAATTTCCATCTATATATTTTGTTACCGATATTAATAGTATGGTGATTTACTCGAATTGTTATAATAATAAAAGTGGCGAATTTATAGACCATAATTACAAATTAGAAGGCGATAAATTAGTAGAAGTGATTGAAGAAGATACAGAAGTGCAATATGAAGATAGTGAAAGACAATATGGAGAAGAAGAGGCTGATATTCAAATAGACACAGAAGCTCAATTTCCTGGCGGAAAAGATGCAATGTATAAATTTTTGGGAGAAAAAATAAAGTACCCAACCATAGCACAAGAAAATAAAATAGAAGGAACTGTTACTGTTCAATTTGTAGTCAATGAAAATGGAACTTTATCAAATTTTGAAGTTATTAAAAGTGTAGGCACTTATGCTGATGAAAATGAAAATATAGATACAGCAGATAATTTATTAAGAACAGAAGCGTTACGTTTGGCAAAATTATTGCCAAACTTTATTCCTGCAACACATAATGGCAGTCCTATAAAATCAAATTATACAATAAGAATAAAATTTAGTTTATCACAATAGCTACTTTTCCAATATTCACAAATCTTGAAAGTGAATATTGAAATTTACTATAATATATTGATTGCTAATGTTTTATGATAGTGGGATGGATTTATTGATAAAATTATATTCACTTTTAACAATAAATCCATCTTAATGTATATTCGAAATAATGTTATTCGCTTTCTTTGCTGAGAACTTCAATTGTTGAGATAGTCACTTCTTTGCCTTCAATGATATGTGTTGATGTATCAACATTCGTTTTAATTTCAAGTTCTTCTGAAAGCCTATCATTAAATTTTTCAATATTATTTTCCCAAATAGCATGTTTTACATTGCTTACATTAGTGTCGCTAACATTACAGTAGTCCATAAGACGGTAGTCACCATCAATCAAGAATATCCAATCGCCTTCACAATCACAAGCTGTTGAGAACATCCAAGTTCCTGATGTATAATCTTCTTCATAGGGATAATTGCAAACTATATATTCAACTGCTCTATCAATGACATGCTGTTCAAATTCTTCGATAGAATCAAATACAATTGAATCAGGGTATAACTTTTTAATATCAGTAACACCATTCATTTCTACTTTTTGGCTTGCTGCCAGTACGAGGTTTTTCAAATTTTCCATTGTTTTATGTTTTAAATTAAATATTGATAACATTCTTACTTTCGTGATTTAATCAGATTGCTTGATAAGAAACAATCTGTATTTCAATCGTTTGACGTTGCAAATGTACGGAAAGATTTATTTGAAATCCAAAAATCACAATGGCTTTAACGTGAACATAATAAAATTTAAATCAAACAATATTTAATGCTTGTTTATCTTGGAAATAAAGTTTATATTTGCATCATGTTAAAAGGGGGAGTAATCTCTCTTTTGGGTAGAGGTAATACTCTAAAGTATATTTTCCGTCATATAATCTAATCTGCAAATTATAAATTCGGTATATTCTTGATAGTCAATATGTTGAATATTTCTGTATTGTTTGAATACAGATGTTTTAAAGTTGATACGTTGCTGTGATGTTAAAAATCAGGAATAAAATCTCTTATTTTCCTAAAAAACTTTTAGATAGGCTATTCTTCCGCTTATCTTTGCACGATTTGTTTTGTTAAAATGTGGTCTTAGCAAGTATGTTGTATTAACAAAAAGAGACAGATTAGGGCTGTGTTATTTGTGTTTAAAACAATATTTAACGATGTTTCTATGGCTATTGTCGTGTATGTGTTTATTCTATGTTGCAATACGTATGTTTTAGATAAAGCCATATTTGTTGTGTCATAGAATGTAAACCATATAGTAAACTGATATTTTTAAATAGAATATAATATACTGATTATTAATTATATGAAAAGAATACTTTTTGTTTGCCTGGGTAACATTTGCAGGTCTTCTTCGGCAGAAGAAGTGATGCGTACTCTCATAAAGAAAAAAGGACTGGAACACGAGATAGAGGTGGATTCTGCCGGAATCCTGAGTTATCATAGAGGGGAATTGCCCGACAGCCGTATGCGGATGCATGCTTCCCGCCGCGGTTACAATCTGACCCATCGTTCCCGTCCTGTCTGTACGGAGGATTTCTATCATTTTGATATGATCATCGGCATGGACGACCGTAATATAGAGGACCTGATGGAACGTGCCCCCGACCTGGAAACGGAAAAGAAAATCCATCGCATGACAGATTATTG
>CAZLOP010000031.1:0-10286 GCA_964561205.1 uncultured Clostridium sp.
ATAAAAGAAATAGGCTATGATAGAGCTAAATATGGTTTTGATTGTGATACATGTTCTGTTATGACAACAATAGATGAACAATCAAAAGATATTGCACAAGGTGTTGATGAAGCACTTGAATCAAGAAAAGGTGAAAAAGATGATGTTGAAGCAGTAGGTGCAGGTGACCAAGGTATGATGTTTGGTTTTGCAACAAACGAAACTGATGCATATATGCCGCTTCCAATTTATATGGCTCACAAATTATCAAGAAGACTTACAGAAGTAAGAAAAAATGGTACATTGAAATATTTAAGACCTGATGGTAAAACTCAGGTTACAGTTGAATATGAAGATGAAAAACCAAAAAGAATCGATACAATAGTTATTTCTACTCAGCATGATGAAAATGTAACATTAGAACAAATTGAAAAAGATCTTAAATCTTATGTTATAAAAGAAGTTGTACCTGCTGAATTATTAGATGAAAAAACTAGATATTTCATAAACCCAACAGGAAGATTTGTTGTTGGAGGTCCTCAGGGTGATTCCGGATTAACAGGAAGAAAAATAATTGTTGATACATATGGTGGATATGGAAGACATGGTGGAGGAGCTTTCTCAGGAAAAGATCCAACTAAGGTTGATAGATCAGCTGCATATGCTGCAAGATGGGTTGCTAAAAATTTAGTTGCTGCTGGTGCTGCTGAAAAACTTGAAATTCAATTAGCTTATGCTATAGGAGTTGCAAAGCCTGTATCAATTACTGTTGATACTTTTGGAACTGGTAAGTTAAGTGATGATAGAATAGTTGAAATAGTTGAAAAGGTATTTGACTTAAGACCAGGAGCTATTATAAGAGATTTGGATTTAAGAAGACCTATATACAAACAAACAGCTGCATATGGTCATTTTGGTAGAACAGATGTAGATTTACCTTGGGAACACTTAAACAAAGTAGATGAGATAAAGAAGTATTTATAATATATTTAAGAAGCTGTCACTTAATTTATGACAGTTTCTTTTTTTGTTGTGTAAATCAGAATTATTAAGTAAAAAGAAAGAGAATTTTTTATTGTTTATAATTATTAAATAATGCTTATAATAAAATAGCATAGTTGTGAATGAAGAATAAATTTAAAATTATGTTATAATTAAAAATAGTATTATAGAATGAACTTATAGGAAAAAATAGTTTGGAGATATTATATGGAAATTCTTAGTGGCTTTGTTGAAAATGTTGTATTTAGAAGTGAAGAAACAGGATATATTGTATGTAAAATAAGATGTGATAAAAACCTTATTAGTGCTGTAGGTACTGTACCCTTTATAAGGGAAGGTCAGCAGGTGAAGCTTACGGGATATTATAGTGTGCATAAACAGTTTGGAAGCCAATTTAATATTCAGAATTATGAAGAAATTATGCCTGAATCAATTGATGCTATTGAAAAATATCTTAGTACTGGTGTAATTCATGGTATAGGTCCTATAACAGCTAAAAAGATTATAGCGAAGTTCAAGGAACAAACACTTGATATTTTAGATAATCATATTGAACGATTAAAAGAAATTGAAGGTATTGGAGATAAAAAGTTTGAAATAATATATGAGTCATACATAGAACAGCAGGGCCTAAAAGATATAATATTATATTTTAGTAAGCATGGAGTTACAAATAGTCAATGCATAAAAATATATAAAAAGTTTGGTCCTAACGCAAAAATAATTGTAAGTGAAAATCCTTATATTTTATGTGAAGAAATATCAGGAATTGGTTTTAAGACTGCAGATCGAATTGCGTTAAGTATTGGTATAAAAAATGATTCTGATTTTAGAATTGAAAGTGGAGTAAAATATGTTATGAATCAGTTTTGTGCATTAGGAAATACATATATGCCTAAAGAAAATATAATATCAGAATGTAAAAAGAGCCTTGTGGTTAATGAAGAAATTATTGAAAGAATTATATGTGATATGTCTGCAAAACAGAAAATAATTTTAGAAAAGATTAATGGCAAAGAAATGGGATTCCTGCTGCCATATTATTATTGTGAACTTGGGGTAACAAGAAAGATAATTACACTAGGTCTTCAGGAAACACAAACAATAAATACCGATATTGAATTTGAAATTGAAGTGTTTGAAAAAGAGCAGAAGATACAATTTGCTGAATCTCAAAAAGAAGCTATTATTGGTGCTTTTAATAATGGAATTGAAATAATAACTGGTGGTCCAGGAACAGGAAAAACCACAATAATAAAAGCAATAATACATATATACGAAAACAATGGTATGAAGGTACTTCTTGCAGCACCTACAGGCAGAGCAGCAAAAAGAATGTCTGAATCAACAGGACGTGAAGCTAAAACTATTCACAGATTACTAGAAATGGGTGTATCAGATGAGGATGAGTCTGTTTTTGAAAAAGATGAATCATCACCACTTGAATGTGATGTAATTATAATAGATGAGGCATCAATGATTGATATAATGCTTATGCATAATCTTTTAAAGGCAATAAAGCTCGGAACAAGGCTTATTATTGTTGGAGATGTTGATCAATTGCCATCAGTTGCACCAGGTAATGTTTTAAAAGATCTGATTGAGAGTGAATATATAAAAGTTGTAAGGCTTAAAGAAATATTTCGTCAGGGAAACGAAAGTCTTATAGTAACTAATGCCCACAGAATTAATCAGGGTGAAATGCCTATTCTTAATAAAAAGGATAAGGATTTTTTCTTTATTCATGAAGAAAAAATTGAAGATATATTAGGTACTATTATAGATTTGATGAAAAGAAGACTGCCTAAATTTAACTCTGAATGGGACATATTAAAGGATATGCAGATATTGACTCCTATGAGAAAAGGTATTTTAGGAGTACTTAATGTAAATGAGAGACTTCAGCATGTTTTTAATCCTCCAGATAAAAGTAAAAAGGAAGTAAAAGCTCATGATATGATTTTTCGTGAGGGCGATAAAGTTATGCAGACAAAAAATAACTATTTACTTAAATGGACCAGAATAGCTGGTTTTGGAGAAGATGAAGGTACTGGAGTTTTTAATGGTGATATGGGCTTTATACAAAGTATAGATGAGGAAAATAAATCATTAACAATAATTTTTGATGAAGAAAGAAAAGTTATTTATGATATGACATTTTTAGATGAACTTGAATTATCTTATTCAATAACAATACATAAAAGTCAGGGAAGTGAATTTAAAGTAGTTATTATACCTGCATTTATGGGTTCTCCATTTTTGATGAATCGTAATTTGTTATATACAGGAATAACACGTGCAAAACAGCTTGTAGTAGTAGTTGGTTTTCAAAAGGCGCTTATGTATATGATTAAAAATACAACAAGTATGGAAAGATACTCTGCTTTAAAATATAGAATAAAAAATATAATAGACGAAAATATTATTGAAGAATAAATATATTTTATATGGTAGTAAAAAGGAGAAGGTATGGGGAAAATATATAAAGTAAAAGAACAAGATATAGAATATGCAGTAGAGAAAATTAATTATTGGTATAAAAAAAATATTAAATTTTTATCAATAGTTACAAGTCCCTTTAATACAGCATGTATTTTTTCTGATATTATCAAGAATATATGCAATGATGGTGGAAAAGTGCTGTATATATGGGGAGAAGAACACGAAAATAAAGAACTTACTGGATTTTTAAACATAAAAGAAAATAAAATTACTTATTCAACAATAAAAAATGGGCTTTCAGATAGGGATTTAACCTTTGTACACTATTTAAATATAGATAAAATAGAAGGAACATATGATCTTATTATTTATGATGATATTACATATTTCTCAAATACAAGTACATCTTATATTCGAGAAGTAGTTGATAAATGTATTAATAAAAGCAAAAGAATTATTGTATATTCAATTGAAAAACTTTCTTTAATAGGGGAAAAATTTGAATTTGCAGCATATGATTATGAAAAACCATTTTTAGAACCAAGAGTTATTACAACAAGAATAGATCTGCATAAAGATATACCATATAGTGTATATGATTATATAAAATGGTTTGCAGAAACGAAACAAAAAGTAGCCATATGTGTGCCAGATAGTGAAAAAATAGACAATATATATCAGTATTTCAAAAATAAATTAAAATTAAAAAATTCAAAAGTAATAAAAGTATGTCACAATGATGAAATAAAAAAAAGTGAAAAGGTATCAATAATAAAAGATAAGGCAATATTTATAATAACAAATAAAATAGAGGAGCTTTTGAAATATTGCCATATAAATGATGTAGTTATCCTGTTTAGTGATGATATGAAATTTAATTATAAAAGAATAATATATGTGTGTGGAAAGATAAGAACATTAAATGATGGGCTTCCAGAAGTTTTACTTGTATGTAATGAAGAAAGCAGCGAAATGGAAAAGTCCAAAAAAATGGCAAGAAATTTTAATAAAAGAGTATGGGAGAAAAAATTAAAAGAATTGTAAATGTATTATTATACTTATATGAATCAATATTAGAAATAATATATCCACATGAAAATTATTGTATAATCTGTGGAAAAGAAGAATGTGAAGGAATATGCAAGAAATGTATTAATAGTATCAGCAAAACTGGAAATGATGAATTTATTGACAGCTATGGTTATTATTCTGGAGTGTTGAAGAAGCTTATAATAAAGTTTAAGTTTCATAGTGATTTTACAGCAGGAGAAATATTAGCAGATATTTTAGGTGAATATATAGTGAGCAATTATAATATTGAAGACTATATTATTACATATGTTCCTCTTACTAAAAAATCAGAGAAAAATAGAGGATTTAATCAGTGTAAATACATTTCAAAAAGAATATCAAAAAAGACTGGAATCAGATGTATTGAATTAATTGTTAAAACAAAAGAAACCAAAGAACAAAAACTGTTATCTAAAACAGAAAGAATTAAAAATATACAGGGAGTGTTTAAACTTAATAAAAATATTTTAAGTATAACCAAAGGAATAATTGTTATAGACGATGTTGTAACCACTGGAGCAACTCTTATGGAAATTCATAAAGTTTTTTATGAAAACGGCATAAAAAATATAAAACTCTTGACGTTGGCAAGGAGTACTATATAATATTTAATGTAAAGTCAGGTCTGTGGTTGAAAGTCGATGCCAGTCGCAGGCAAAACGATCCACGTAATCTAAGCAAAAGGTTTAGGGAGCATGGTGCGGTATAGAAGTAAGTCCTGCCAGTTAATAAACTGAGAGAGTCAGTAGTGAGGAATTAATTTTTAGTAGCAAAATCTCCAGCAGGCGAGTGTGGGGGCAAAAACCAGGTCAGCTGACTTTACACTTTTTTTATTATAAATTTTCAGTAAATTCAGAAAATTAACTTGTATACATGTTAAAAGCGTGGTAAAATAAATTCAAGTTAAGAAGTTAGTAATATATTTAACAAATTATTAATATATTATTAGTTGTAAACTTTTTTCATATTAGAGAGGGGCTGAATTTATGAAGGTTACAGTTATAGCAAAAAATATTGAGTTAACAGCAGCGTTAAAGGAGATAGTTGAGAAGAAAATCAATAAATTCGAAAAGTATTTCGATCCTAATGTGGAAGCAAGAGCTACTTTAAGCGTTCAAAAAACAAGACATATTATTGAAGTTACTATACCTTTTAATGGAATAATTTTAAGGGGAGAAGAAGTTACATCAGATATGTACAAGTCTTTGGATTTAGTCATTGAAAAAATTGAGAGACAAATTAGAAAGCAAAAAACAAGATTATCAAGAAGAAAATCTGGATCATTTAAATTTGCTGAGTTAAGTGAAAGCAATAAGCAGACTGAAGCAGAAGAAGAAGGAAAGCTTGTAAGAGTTAAAAAATTTGGTGTAAAGCCAATGAATTCTGAAGAAGCTATTTTGCAAATGGATTTACTTGGACATAACTTTTTTGTATTCCAAGATGCGGATACAAGTAAAGTTAATGTAGTTTATAAAAGAAAAGATGGAGATTATGGGTTATTAGAACCTGAATTTATATAATAAAAAGAGAGCTGATTATTTTTGAATCAGTTCTCTTTTTATTATAAATAAATGTAAAATTACAAAAAATTAGAATTGTCATAGAATAGACACAATTCATATTTATAATAAATATTATATTTGATAATTTAAGTAATAAATGTAAGGACATAATGCTAATTTATAAGAAAAAATAAATGCTGTTATTGAAAGATATATAGAATAAATGGTATAATTTAATAATGTGCATAGTAAAAAATATGAAACATTAATATAAAATATATTTTTAAAATTTGAAAGGATGAAATTATGGGACTATTAGAAGCTGTATTTGGAACATATAGTGATAGAGAATTAAAAAGATTACAACCCATTATCAAAAAGATAAATGATTTAGAAGAATCAATAAAGGCTCTTTCTGATGATGAGTTAAAAGCTAAAACTCCTGAATTTAAAGAAAGGCTTGCAAATGGAGCAACTTTAGATGATATATTACCAGAAGCGTTTGCGGTTGTAAGAGAAGAATCAGTAAGAGTTCTTGGAATGAGACATTATGATGATCAGCTTTTAGGTGGAATAGTTCTTCATCAGGGAAGAATTTCAGAAATGAAAACTGGTTAAGGTAAAACATTAGTTGCAACTGCTCCAGTTTACTTAAATGCATTATCAGGAAATGGTGTTCATGTTGTTACAGTAAATGATTATCTTGCAAAAAGAGATGCTGAGCAGATGGGTGAATTATATGGATTTTTAGGATTAACAACTGGTGTTATTGTTCATGAATTAAATAATAATCAAAGAAGAGATTCATATAATTGTGATATAACATATGGAACAAATAATGAATTTGGTTTTGATTATTTAAGAGATAACATGGTAGTTTACAAAGAAGAAAGAGTTCAAAGAATGCTTAACTTTGCTGTTGTGGATGAAGTTGACTCAATCCTAATTGATGAAGCAAGAACTCCTCTTATAATATCAGGTCAAGGAGATAAATCTACAGAATTCTATAGAGTAGCAGATATGTTTGCTAAAAAATTGAAAGAAGAAGTTGATTTTACAAGAGATGAAAAAGCTAATGCTATTATGCTTACTGATGAAGGTGTAAAGAAAGCAGAAAAGACATTCAATGTGGCTAACTATGCTGATGCAGAAAATCTTGAACTTCAACATTATGTTACACAGGCGTTAAAAGCAAACTTTGCTATGAAACGTGATAAAGATTATATGGTTAAAGATGGAGAAGTAATAATAGTTGATGAATTTACAGGAAGACTTATGGAAGGAAGAAGATATTCTGATGGTCTTCATCAAGCAATTGAAGCTAAAGAAAAAGTTAAAATTGCTAGAGAATCAAAAACACTTGCTACAATTACATTCCAAAATTATTTCAGAATGTATAAAAAGTTGTCTGGTATGACGGGTACTGCTTTAACAGAAGAAAATGAATTTAGGGAAATTTATGGATTAGATGTTATAGTTGTTCCTACACATAAGCCAATAGCAAGAAAAGATAATCCTGATTTAGTATTTAGTACTGAAATAGGTAAATTTAATGCTGTTTGTGATGAAATAGCAAGAGTTCATGAAATAGGTCAGCCAGTACTTGTTGGTACAGTAAGTATTGAAAAATCAGAACTTCTTTCAGGGCTTCTTAAGAAAAAAGGAGTTCCTCATCAAGTGTTAAACGCTAAATATCATGAGCAGGAAGCAGAAATAATAAGTCATGCTGGTGAAAAGGGCATGGTTACTATAGCTACTAATATGGCTGGTAGAGGTACTGATATTAAACTTGGTGAAGGTGTAATTGAACTTGGTGGTTTAAAAATTATTGGTACTGAAAGACATGAATCAAGAAGAATAGATAATCAGCTTAGAGGACGTTCAGGAAGACAAGGAGACCCTGGAGAGTCTACATTCTATATATCTCTTGAAGATGATTTGATGAGAATTTTTGGCTCTGAAAAGATTCAAGGAGTTGTTGAAAAACTAGGACTTCAAGAAGATGAAGCAATTGAAAGCAGAATGGTAAGTAAAGCAATTGAAAATGCACAAAAGAAAGTTGAAGGTAATAACTTTGATATAAGAAAAACTTTACTTGGATATGATGATGTAATGAATATTCAAAGAGAAGTTATTTATAAGCAAAGAAGTGAAGTTCTTGAAGGTGAAAATGTTAAGGATGAAATACTTGGCATGATAAAAGATGTAATAAGTAAAGCTGTTGATTTACACATTACTGATGATGCTGAAAATTATAGAGAACAATTCCTTCATTTAATGGTATATTTACAGGATATATGTATTCCACCAGAAAGTGTTAATTTAGCTGAAATGGAAAATATGTCAAATGAAGAAATAACAGAAAAATTCTATGAAGCAGCACTTAAGTATTACAATGCTAAAGAAGAAGTATTTACATCTGAAAGAATGAGAGAAATTGAAAGAGTTATTCTTTTAAAATGTGTTGATAGTAAATGGATGAATCATATTGATAGTATGGATCATTTAAAGCAGGGAATAGGACTCCAGTCATTTAAACAGGTTGATCCAGTTGATGCATATCAAATGGAAGGAAGCGCAATGTTTGATGCAATGATTGAATCGATTAAAGAAGAAACAGTAAAATTATTGTTCCACGTTCAAATTGAAAGAGCACCTGAAAGAGAAAGAGTTGCAGTTGATATGCAGGAAGTACATGAAGAAGGCCAATCAGCAACAGGTTTAGGAGCAGGTGGAAGGATTATGATGAGAAAAGGAGGACCAATTACACTTGGGGATGCACCAGCTCCTGGTTCAATGGTTCCAGGTGGAAGAATGGCAGCTCCGGCAGGGCCAGGACCAAATAAAGGACCAGGCTCAGCAGAAGAAAAAACTCCAGCTGAACCATATAGAAACCAAGATAAACATGGAAGAAATGAATTATGTCCATGTGGAAGTGGAAAAAAATATAAAAACTGTTGTGGAAAAAATAAGTAATAAAAAATTATAAGCTGTCATATTTTATGGCAGCTTTAGTAATATTTAATTAGATTATATGTATGATATAATGTTATTAAATAAAAAATAATAATATAAAAAATGTAGAGTAAAGGTGTGATATGAGATGAATATAGAAGTTGAAAAAGAACTACTTAAACTTCCGGATATAAAAAAATCTATAGAAGAAATGGGGGCTTAGACTGTATTATGCAGGAACCTGATTTTTGGAATGATGCAGATAAATCTCAATTAATAACAAAGGAAAGTAAAGCATTAAAAGATAAAATAGAAAACTATGATATTATAGTATCAAAATTAGATGATATAGAAATACTTAAAGAAATGTCAGAAGACGGAGATGAAGAATCTTCTGAAGAAATATTAAAAAATATAAAATTTTTAGAAAAAGAAATTTATGAATATAATATGAAAGTTTTATTATGCGGAGAGTATGACAAAAATAATGCAATAATGACACTTCATGTGGGCGTTGGTGGAGCAGATGCAAATGATTGGACAGAAATGCTGCTAAGAATGTATACCAGATGGTGTGAAAAGAAAGGTTATGAAGTTGAAACAATTGATATGATGCCAGGAGATGAAGCTGGAATAAAGAGTGTTACATTAAAAGTTACAGGAGAATATGCATATGGATATTTAAAAGCTGAAAAAGGAATTCATAGGCTTGTTAGAATATCTCCATTTAATGCAAATGGAAAACGTCAGACATCATTTGCATCAATGGAAGTTTTGCCTGAACTTACAGAAGGGCAGGATATACAAATCAAGCCTGATGATTTACACATAGATACCTACAGATCATCTGGTGCAGGAGGGCAGCATATTAATAAAACTGAATCTGCAATAAGAATAACTCATATTCCTACAGGAATAGTAGTTCAGTGCCAAAATGAAAGAAGTCAATTTTCTAATAAAGATACAGCAATGGAAATACTTAAGTCAAAGCTGGCTGAATTAAAAGAACGAGCACATAAGGAAAAAATAGAAGATTTAACTGGTGAACTTAAGGATATGGGATGGGGAAGCCAAATTCGTTCATATGTATTTCATCCATATAGTATGGTTAAAGATCATAGAACAAATATCGAAACTTCAAATGTTACAGCAGTGATGGATGGAGAGATTGATTTGTTTATAAATGGGTATTTGAATTTTATTGTTAATAAGGATATATAAAAAATGAAGATGGAACTGTAACATTAAGTTTTTTATATTTATTAATATATATGCAAATTAGAATTTAATTAAGTAAGAACTAAGAGGTAAGAAGTAAGAGATTCGGAGAAAAAT